>NZ_JASGBV010000032.1:0-60321 GCF_030053245.1 Stenotrophomonas sp. RS-48 | reverse complement strand
CGCAAGGAAGAAGGCCGCTTCTCGCCGGACGCCTTCGCACAGTCGGGCCAGTCCACCGGCCTGGGCGCGCAGACCACCCAGGGTGAGTACTCGCTGGACGAGGTCTACCTGGAACTGAACGTGCCGGTCCTGGCGGACATGCCGTTTGCCAAGGAACTGACCCTGAATGCTGCGACCCGTTACTCGGATTACAGCAACTTCGGCGACACCCTGAACTCGAAGTTCGGCTTCACCTGGCGTCCGCTGGACGAGCTGCTGGTTCGTGGTACCTGGGCTGAGGGCTTCCGTGCTCCGACCATCGACAACCTGTACGGTGGCCTGAGCAGCAGCTTCGAGTCGTACACCGATCCGTGCGGCATCACCGCGCCGGGTTCGGTCAACGGCAACGCGGCCTGCTCGGCGGCGGGCGTCCCGGTCGGTTACACCCAGCTGGGCCAGGGCCTGATTCCGTGCACCTCGACCCCGTGTGCGACGCCGGACCAGTTCATCTCGGGTGCCAACCCGAACCTGACCCCGGAAACCTCCAAGAGCACCACCGTTGGCCTGGTCTGGAGCCCGCGCTGGGTGCAGGGCCTGGACATCTCGCTGGACTGGTACAAGTACGAAATCAGCGACATGATCATCGCTGACAGCGTCGACCGCATCCTGCGTGACTGCTACGTGCTGGGCGATGCTTCGCGTTGCGCCGCGCACACCCGTGCAGGCGATGGCCACATCAACGGCATGACCTACGGCCTGGCCAACCTCGGCCAGATGGAAACCCAGGGCTACGACCTGGGCATCAAGTACCGCCTGCCGGAGCTGGCCATCGGCCAGTTCGCGATCGACTGGCAGACGAGCTACCTGGCCAAGTACGACGAGCAGGGCCAGAACGCTGACGGTGACAACATCACCATCGGCCGTGTCGGTGAGCCGGGCCTGTTCCGCGTGCGTTCGAACCTGGGCCTGACCTGGTCGAAGGGTGACTTCGGCGTGGCGTACACCGCACGTTACTACTCGGGCATGAACGAAGCCTGCGTGGCCAACCGTCCGTGCGACGACGCCGACCGCTACCAGAACGGTGAGAAGTCGCCGCTGCGCAAGACCGGCTCCAACACCTTCCACGACCTGCAGGTCAGCTGGAAGGCACCGTGGGATGCCACCATCGCGCTGGGCGCCAACAACGTGTTCGACCACAAGGGTCCGATCATGTTCACCCAGCCGAACTCGAGCTTCGCCTACTACGGCGGCTTCGACGTGGGTCGCTTCCTGTACATGAAGTACACCCAGCGCTTCTGATCCATCGAAGTGCGATAGCAGAACGAGGAGGGCGGACCGCAAGGTCCGCCCTTTTCATTTCTGTAAGGGAATTCTGATCAGGTCGGGAAAGTGAGTGCGGTCACTGTCTGCTCTTGTCGCATTCAGCACAGTAGGTGCGTCCAATACCGGACACTGGGAGATGGATATGAAGCGCACGCTTTTCCGCCAGGTATCGGCCGCCGTCCTGATCTACGCAACGCTGGTGGGCTCGCTGTCCGCACAGAACATCATCGTCTGCGGCGGCGGTGTGTACTGCGAGGAACTCCGGCTGGAGTGCCTGGCCAAGGGCAACGCTCCGGCCCTGTGCGAGCGCCAATGGCGTCTGTGCGTGCTGGACGCCTGTCCGCAGCGCTGAGGCAGGAAAAAGGGCGCGTCCGTTGGACGCGCCCTCATTCGAGGTGGAGGCAGTCGGCCGCGTGCCGCTCAGGCGTCAGTGGGTGTCAGCCCCATCAGTGCATTGGCATGCTCACGCCACTGCGGCAGTCGATTGAGCACGCCCGCGCGCTGCAGGTAGTCCTCGTCAACGGGATCGCCGTTGACCAGCGCCAGCGCCACGTGCACCGCGCCGGTCACCCAGAAACTGCGGGTCGTGGCGCGTTGCGGCTGCAGGTGGAACGCCACCGCTTCGATGATCGGCATCGGCAGGCCCCACAGCCCCAGCAGGTAGGCGCCGGCTTCGGCGTGCCCGGGACGGAGGTCGCCGGCCAGCGCAGGCTCGCTGCGCTCGTTGCGGACGCCCGGCAGCAGCAGGCCGATGTCAGCCAGCAGCGCCGCGGTGGCACCCAGTTCCGCACTGGAATCGGGCAGCAGGCGGGCGGCCAGGCGCGAGGCGAGCAGGGCGCGCTGCTGCAGCGAGTTGCGTTCGGCCGCAGACAGCGTCGGTGCCGAGAACACCTCGCTTGCCAGGACCAGGTCGCGCAGGGTGGACAGGCCCAGTCGGGTGACCGCCGTGCGCAGATCGGCGATGGTGCGGCCCTGGCTGAAGAAGGCCGAGTTGGACAGCTGCAGGACTTTCGCGGCGATGGCAGGATCGGCGGCGACCAGTTTGGCCACGTCGGCGCTGTCGGTATCGTCATCGTGTTCCAGGGCCTGGGTCAGGCTCAGGTACAGGTGTGGCGGCGAAGGCAGCTTCTCGATGCGGCCGATGGCATCACGCAGGCGCGGGCTGTCCAGCACCTCGCGCAGCTCTTCCAGGCTGGTCAAGGCCTCCAGCAGCACCTCCGGCGCCAGTGGCAGCGGCAGGAAGCGGTGGGCAACGCCAATCAGGCGCGCCGGTGGTGGCCGGTTGCCGTGCTGGGCATCGACCAGGGCGATACGGATGGTTTCCGGGCGCAGTGTCCGGATCTGCCCCAGCAAGGTGGTGGCATTGAGGTCCGGCAGCTGCGGGCAGACGATCACCGCGTCCACGCCCTGCGTCGCCACTGCCGTCATCGCGGTGTGGCCGTCGGCGGCGGTCAACGGCTGCCAGTCTTCCCCAAGATCGGCAATGAATTCGGTCAGCTCGGCCGGCAGGCTGGCTGCATCTCCAACAAGCAGAATACGCACGACACAATCCCCTGGCTGTCTCGACGCTGGATGTCGACGACGTGTGAAGTGACGCAATTTACCTAATACAGCACCCGGAGTGCTGTGCCGTGGTGTTGAAACGTGACCCGCATCGCTCCGGCAGGACACACCGGAGCGACGCGGTTCAGGATCAGGCCTTGCTGCCGTCCAGGTAGCGCGCGTGCGCTTCGACCAGGATCTGCTTGGCTTCCGCCGCACCGCCCCAGCCGTCGAGCTTGACCCACTTGCCCTTTTCCAGGTCCTTGTAGTGCTCGAAGAAGTGGCCGATGCGCTCCAGCCAGTGGCTGGAGACCTGCTCGATGTCCTCCACGTGGGCATAGCCGCTGAAGATCTTGGCGACCGGCACGGCCAGGATCTTCTCGTCGCTGCCAGCCTCATCGCTCATCTTCAGCACGCCGACCGGGCGGCAGCGCACCACCGAGCCCGGCACCAGCGGCAGCGGCAGCACCACCAGCACGTCGGCCGGATCGCCGTCGCCGCACAGGGTGCTGGGCACGTAGCCGTAGTTGCACGGGTAGCGCATCGGGGTCGACAGGATGCGGTCGACGAAGATCGCGCCGGTTTCCTTGTCCACTTCGTACTTCACCGGCTCCGAGTCCTTCGGGATCTCGATGATGACGTTGATTTCTTCCGGCGGGTTCTTGCCGGGCGAGACGAGTTCCAGACCCATGGTCGTGCTCCAGGTGGGGATGTAGGCGGATAGCCCTCCATTTTATGCCTTTGCAGGCCGCTGTGCAGGTGGGGCGACCCCTACAGGCCGCTGCGCAGGTGGACGACCTGCGGCGCCCGCCTTGCCCGATGGGCCCGGAAGGCCGGCCGGCGCAGGCTGCTGGCTCGTTCCCTGGGAGATATCCGCCATGTCCTGGACAACCCGCTGCTGCGGCACGTTCCTGTTGTTCGCAACCCTGCCGGCGCTGGCACACGCCAGCCATGTCGACCTTGTCGACTACCCCTCGCCCCAAGCCAATCGGGACCGCTTCCACCGGTTGCAGGCGTCGCTGGTGCGCGAGTTCGACGGCATCTGCGCCGACACCTTCTGCGAAGGTGAGTACAGCAACTACCGGGTACTGACGTTCCGCTGCGCCGTTCAGGCCGACGCCGATACCGTACGCCACTGCGCCTGGGGCATCGTGGCCAGCGAGCTGCAGGTCGAACCGGTCCGCGGCGAAGTGCAGGTGGACAATGCGCGCTGGATCTGCCCCGTCACCCTTGGGGAGGGGATTCCGGTGGAGGTGTTCCACGCGACGCTGGAGCAGGAGGAGGGCGCGTTCGAGCCCTTCCCCGGCACCGATGTGACGGTCTTCGACACACTGCCGACCTGCCTGGGGCGGCCGGGCAATGCCGGGAGGGCCGCCTGATGCGCGCGCTGAAGAGGGTTGTTCTTGCAGGCCTGATGGGGCTGGCCGGCGCGGCGCACGCTGCGCCGGCCTATGTGGATGCACGCCTGTTCCCCAGCCAGGCGGCTGGGTGGCAACGCTTCCTGGCGGTCGAACGGTCGCTGCGGCAGAGCTTTGACCACGTCTGCGGTGACACCTTCTGCGAAGGCGAATACAGCAATCTGCTGCCGATGCGGTTGCGCTGCTCGGTGCATGCGGCGAGCGGCGCCATCCAGAGCTGCATCTGGACCTTCGCCGGCAGCGCCACCACGGTGGCTGATGATGGACGGATCGATGTCGACCTGCGCAGTTTCGCCTGTCCACTGCCCGTGGCGACGGGAACACGGCTTGAGGACTTCCTCCGTGCGCTGGAGCAGGCCGCGCCCGTCCGTGCGATCCATGTCACGCCGCCAGGCAGCCGCATTTCGATTCACGAGGGGCTGATCGGTTGCCTGTGATTCTCTCAAATGAGAACGTGACTGATTCGCATTGACGGTGTAGCATGCGCGGCGCCCTCCCGTCGTACCGGCTCCGCGCATGCCATCCAATGCCGCCACCCTCACCGAACTGCTGATCCGAGAGCGGCCGGCGCTGCTGCGCCGGGTGCAGCGCATCCTGGGGGGCGACCCGGGTGCGGAGGACGTGATCCAGGCTGTCTGGTTCAAGGCCCGCGGGGTGGGCAACGCCCCGTTGATCGACAATCCCAGGGCCTATCTGTACCGCCTGGCAGCCAACCTGGCGACCGATCATGGACGCGAGTCGACGCGCCGCAACCGCCTGTTGGCCGATCACTACCTGTGGGGACCGGACGAGGCTACGTCTACGTCCACCGAAGAGCAGGTGATGGCGCAGGATGAGCTGCAGCGTGTCCTCGATGCGGCCAGCCACCTGCCGGAGCCGACCCGCGCCATCTTCCGCCTCAATCGGCTGCAGGGCCTGACCCAGGCCGAGATCGCGCGTCGCCTTGGCGTGTCGGTCACCACCGTGGAGAACCACATCCGCGCCGCGTTGCAGCGCCTGGCCTGGGCCCGCAGCGGCCGCTGAGCGGACGCGCTTGGGGATGGGCCTGGTTCAAACGTCTTGATGGCTGGACTGTACCTGCGGTCCAGTTCCCTCTCCCCGCGCGTGAATATTCCTGTCCGCCAGCCAATGAGCCCGCCGAACACTTCTTCTCCCGCCGCCTGCGAAGACGTCGTGGCCGAACAGGCCATGCGCTGGATCGCGTGGCTGGCATCGGGCGACATCACCGATGCTGGCATGTGCGAATTCGAAGAGTGGCTGGCGCAACCGGGCCATCGCCACGCCTTCGAGCAGCAGCGCACGCTGTGGCGCAGCCTCGGCCCTCGACCGGCTGTCGCGTCTGCGGTGCGGCGCCGGCGTCAGCGGCTGCGCTGGATGACGGCTGCCGCTGCCGCCCTGGCGATGCTGATGGTCTGGCCCGAGGCGTCCCTGCGCCTGCAGGCGGACCACCGCAGCCGCCAGAGCGTCCAGCATGTGCAGTTGCCCGACGGCAGCCGTGCGGTGCTCGACGCGGACAGCGCGATCGCCGTGCACTTCGATGCGGGCACTCGGCGGGTCGATCTGCTGCGTGGCCGCGCCTGGTTCGAGGTGGTCGCCGATCCGCAGCGGCGCTTCAGCGTGGCCGCAGGCAACGGCGTGGTTGAAGACATCTCCACGGCATTCTCCGTGTCGCGGGTCGAGGAAGCGGTTGAAACCCAGGTAGGGCAGGGCAGGGTGCGCGTGGCCGCCCCGGCCGACAGTGGCTGGACCTATCTGCAGGCGGGGCAGCGTGCGCAGTACGGTTCCGCGTCCGGCGTCGTCCGCCTGAGCGATGTCGCTGCCGACAGCGTGGGTGCGTGGCGCCAGGGCGAACTGCTGCTTGAGCAGGCCAATGTTGCCGATGCAGTGCATCTGCTTGGTCGTTATCGTGCCGGTCCGACCTTCGTGCAGGGCGACCTTTCGACCTTGCCGGCCGTGAGCGCCGCACTGCGTATCGATCGCCCCGAGCAAGCCCTGGATGCACTCGCGGAGACGACGGGGCTGAGGATCACCCGCCTGCCGATGGGTGTGGTCATCGTTCACAGATGACGCCACGTCACGCGTGGAGACGCGATTTTCAGTGATCCCCCTTGGGGCTGTGGCGCTGCCGTTCGTCTTACTCCACGAACGTACCCGCAGCCGCCACGTACGTCGCCGTGTCCACGCGTGCCGTGGATGACGCCGCGCCTGCGGCTCCGCTCTCCTGACAGGTTTCTCCATGTTCGATTCCCCACGTCCGGGCCGCACTCCGCGCCCGTCCCGCCTGTGTGTCGCACTGCTCGCCGCCGGTATTGCCGGCGCAGTACCGCCCGCGCTGGCCCAGGACACTGCCAACCCGCAGGCAGCCGCGCAGCGCTTCGACATTCCCGCGCAGCCGCTCGACAGCGCGTTGCGCAGCTACATGCGGCAGTCCGGCGTACAGGTGGTCTATCCGGCTGCGTTGGCCAGCGGCGTCACGTCGCAGGCGGTCAGCGGCCCGCTCACCGCAGACGAGGCGCTGGCGCGGCTGCTGCAGGGCAGTGGCATGGGCGTGCGCCGTGTCGGCGACGGTGCAGTGACACTGGCAGCGGCCGGCGCCCTGCAGGCGCAATCGCCGACCATCACCGGCCCGCTGCGTGTGGCCGGCGATCGCGTCGCTGAAGGCATCGGCAGCGACGAGGCGCGCCTGCTCGACACCTATCGCAGCGTCGGCTCGACCACCACGCTGGATCGCACAACGCTGGAGCGCTTCCGTGGCACATCCAGCGGCGACATCGTCAAGGGCGTGGCCGGGGTCACCGCCGGTGATCCGCGCGTGGGCAACGGTTTCGACGTGAACATCCGCGGCATCCAGGGCCAGAGCCGCGTGCCCGTCATCATCGATGGCGGGCAGTCCAGCATGGACACCTACCGAGGCTACGCCGGCCAGTCACAGCGCAGCTATCTTGATCCGGACCTGATCTCACGCCTGACCATCACCAAGGGCCCCAGCCTGCAGGCCAACGCGTCCGGCGGCATCGGCGGCGTGGTGGAGATGGAGACGCTGAACGTGGGTGACATCCTGCGCGAGGGCCGCGACGTCGGCGTCCGCGTGCGCGCTGGGTTGGCCAACGCCAGCGCCAACAGCGTGCCGGCTTACAGCGCCGTGCCCCGGACGGACCGCAGCGCCACCGGAAGCCAGTTCTTCAACGTTGCCGCCGCCGGGCAGTGGGACCGCTTCGATCTGGTCGCGGCGTACGCCCGCCGCGACAACGGCAACTACTTCTCCGGCAGGCACGGATACGATGACTTTCCGCAGACACGGCGCACGCTGGCACCGTTGAATCCGCCGCGCACCGAAGTGTTCAACACCTCCTCGCGCTCGACGTCGGCCCTGCTCAAGGGCACCTGGCGCATCGACGATGCGCAGACCCTCGAAGCTGGCTATCGCCGCTATGAGGGCCGCGCCGGCGAGATCATGGCCTCGCAGATCATCCGCGTTGAGCGGGATCGCATCCCACAGTGGGATTCCGGCCACGTCGACATGGACAGCTACAGCCTGCGCTATCGCTTCGATCCAGACAGCGAACGGATCGATCTGCGCGTCAACGCCTGGTACACCGATGCTGACAGCGTGATGTACAACAGCCTGACCGGCATCACGCCGTGGTACTTCGACCGCCGTACCGAGTGGTACGACGCGCCGAGTTTCAGCGGCGATCCGGGCTACAAGGATGCCTACCGCAATCCGCTGCGACAGAAGCGCTTAGGCCTGGATGCCAGCAACACCTCGATCTTCGACACCCGTGCAGGCGTGTTCACCCTCGACTACGGCCTGTCCTACAGCAACGAGGACATCGCACCGGGCAGCTCCGCACCGATCAAGCAGGATGATCTGGTCAACAACCGTTTCCTGCGCAACGCTGAGCGCAAGGAGTACAGCGCCGTGGCGTCGCTGAAGTGGCAGCCCGACGAACACTGGGAGTTGATGGCCGGCGGCCGCTGGAACCGGGTGGACGTGCATGACCGCAATCGTCTGGCCACACCCGATGCCTATG
The DNA here is from genome assembly GCF_030053245.1 of Stenotrophomonas sp. RS-48. Classification (NCBI taxonomy): domain Bacteria; kingdom Pseudomonadati; phylum Pseudomonadota; class Gammaproteobacteria; order Lysobacterales; family Lysobacteraceae; genus Stenotrophomonas; species Stenotrophomonas sp. RS-48. The sequence continues at coordinate 52,025 of NZ_JASGBV010000032.1, read as the reverse complement.
AAGTGCAGGGACAGTACCGCTACACCGAGCTGCTGGATGGCAACCCGGCACTGCCCTCCTGGCGCGCCAAGCGCATCGCGCTGCTGAACTGGTATCCGGACGCCGAGGGTGCGTTCACCCAGGCCTCGCTGCTGGCCTCGCCGTATAAGAAAGGCACGGTGGCTGACATCGGTGGCTGGAACTTCTACGACGCTGATGCACCGGAAGACCTGGAGGTGCCGGTCAGCTGGACCTGGTCGCAGCCGATCCGTCGCCGCGACAGTGCCTTCTCACCCACCGCCAGCGTGGCCTATCGCTTCAGCGAGGACACGATGGTCTACGTGAAGTACGCCGAGGGCACCAAGCTTCCGAGCCTGTTCGAGACGACACTGGGCCTGTTCACCGCCGCCAGACCCGTCGGAGAGCTGAAGCCGGAGCGCGCGCGCAGTTGGGAAATCGGTGCCAGCACCGTCCACCATGACCTGTTCACCGCCGATGATCGCCTCGCGCTGAAGCTGGCGTACTTCGATACGCGCATCGATGACCTGATCACGCGTGACTACCGCACGCTGTCGGCCGGCCTGATCCGCAACGTCGACCAGTTCAAGGTCTCAGGCATGGAGTTCCAGTCCAGCTATGACAGCGGCAAGGTATTTGCCGACCTGTCCGCGCATTACTACTTCAAGGCCAAGACCTGCGCCCCGGACATCGCCGCCGAGCGCCGGGCGTACGGTGCACAGCGCAACAATGATGAACTGGCCAGTACGCCCAACTGCGTGGACGGTGGCTTCGAGGGTTCCTACACCAATACGCAGAACCCGCCGCGCTACATGGTGAACCTGACGGCTGGATCGCGCCTGTTCGACGAGCGCCTGACCTTCGGCACCCGGGTGATCCACAACGCCGGCCCGATCAGCAGACTGGACAAGGACTGGAATGTCGGCCTTTCGGCGATCCAGCAGCTGTACCGGCCCACCACCCTGGTGGATCTGTTCGCCAGCTGGCGCTTCAGCGACCAGCTGTCGGTGGAGGCGAATGTGGACAACGTGACGGATCGTTACTATCTCGATCCGCTCGCCCTGGGCGTGATGCCCGCCCCGGGCCGTACCGCGCGCCTTGCGTTCACCTGGAGATACTGAGCGTAGCCTGTGGGCGTCCTGCAGCGGCCGGTGCGAACCGGCCACTGCACCGCCTTGCCGCGACCGCGGGCTTACAGCCCGGTCGCTGCCTTCACCGCATCTTCGTGCAGCGACTCGTTCAGTTCATCGACCACCGTGCTCCAGGCCGCATCGGCCTGCAGCGATTCGGCCAGGAACTGCCGCTGGCCATCGTTCCAGTAGGGCGCGTCGGCCACCGCCACGCCGGTAGCCAGCTGGTGGTCGCGGATGAAGCGGGCGATGCCCTCGGCGCTGGCATCCAGGCCCAGCTGCAGGAACAGGTTGGTCATGCGCGGTTCGGTGGTGATCATCATCGGTTCCCGGCGGGAAAGAGGGAGGGGCATTATCGACGCAAGCGGGGTTGGGGAAAGCCCTGCGCCACACGTCTACAGCAGGACCTCTCTCCCAGGTACCCTCCATGAACGCACACATCGCTCCTGAAGACAGCCGCAGCCTGCGCCTCAAGGCCGCCACACGCGACAGCCACGGCGCACTGGACAAGCGCATCATGGCCGGTGACATCTTTGCCGATCTCGGCAGCTTCGCCCGCTTCCTGCGCGTGCAGTACCGCTTCCACCGCAGCATCGACCGGCTGTACGCCAGCCCGGCGCTGGACGCATTGCTGCCGGGGCTGGCCGGGCGTCGGCGTCTGCAGCAGGTGGCAGCTGATCTGCACGACCTGGGGCAGGATCTCCCTGGCGCGGACATGGCGCCGTTGGCAGGTGACCTGCCGTTGCCGGTGGCGCTGGGGTGGCTGTACGTGGCCGAAGGCTCCAACCTGGGGGGCACGGTGCTGTACAAGATGGCCGCGCGGCTTGGCCTGGACCAAGGGTTCGGTGCCCGCCACCTGGCTGCGCACCCGGATGGCGCGGCCCGCCACTGGCGGGAATTCACCGCCGCGTTGGATGCGGTGCCCCTGAGCGCCGCGCAGGAACAGCAGGTGATCGATGCCGCCGATGCCGCGTTCCGTAGCGTGCATGGCCACGTTGAAATCGAGTTCGGCTGATGCCCGGGCTCTGCCTGCGGGCGATGCGCTGATGCGCTGGCTGTGGTTCGCGCTGGGCTGGATGATGGTCGGGCTGGGGGTGATCGGCGCGTTGCTGCCGGTGATGCCCACCACCATCTTCCTGATCCTGGCGCTGGGCTGCTTCGCGCGCAGTTCGCCACGGTTCGAGCAACGGCTGCTGGCACATCCTCGCTACGGCCCGCCGCTGCGACTGTGGCGGGAACAGGGCGCGGTGTCGCGCCGGGGCAAGGCATTGGCCAGCGCTGGCATGGCGGCGGGGTTCGCCTTGTTCTGCTGGGGCGCGCACCCTTCCTGGCGGCTGCTGCTGGGCGTGGGCCTGTTCTTCGCGGTCAGCGCCGGCTATGTGCTCAGCCGGCCGGCGCCACGGTTGGAGCCGCCCCAGAGTGTCGAACGTGGCGATGTCGGCGATCCGCGCCGCTGTGGGCGTCGCTGGAATCGCTGAGTCCGCGTGAGGGGGTGGAGCCGGGCCCACGCCCGGCTCCACCGATCCGCTACAGCAGCGGCACCAGCAGCAGCGCCACGATGTTGATGATCTTGATCAGCGGATTGATCGCCGGCCCGGCCGTGTCCTTGTACGGGTCGCCGACCGTGTCGCCGGTCACCGCGGCCTTGTGCGCTTCGCTGCCCTTGCCGCCGAAGTGGCCATCCTCGATGTACTTCTTGGCGTTGTCCCAGGCACCGCCGCCGGTCGTCATCGAAATCGCCACGAACAGGCCGGTGACGATCGTTCCGATCAGCAGGCCCCCCAGCGCGCGTGGGCCCAGCAGCAGGCCGACCACCACCGGCACCACCACCGGCAGCAGCGAGGGCAGGATCATCTCGCGGATCGCAGAACGGGTCAGCATGTCCACGGCCTTGTCGTACTGCGGCTTGCCGGTGCCCTGCATGATGCCGGGGATGTCGCGGAACTGCCGGCGCACTTCCTCCACCACCGCGCCTGCGGCCCGACCCACCGCCTCCATGGCCATCGCGCCGAACAGGTACGGAATCAGGCCGCCGATCAGCAGGCCGATGATCACCGTGTGGTCACTGAGGTCGAAGCGGAACTCCTGCCCGGGGTTCGCCGCCTGCAGGTTGTGCGTGTAGTCGGCGAACAGCACCAGCGCCGCCAGCGCCGCCGAGCCGATCGCATAGCCCTTGGTCACGGCCTTGGTGGTGTTGCCCACCGCGTCAAGCGGATCGGTGATGTCCCGGATCTCCGAGGGCAGTTCAGCCATCTCCGCGATGCCGCCCGCGTTGTCGGTGATCGGTCCGTAGGCGTCGAGGGCCACGATCATGCCGGCCATCGACAGCATGGCAGTAGCGGCGATGGCGATGCCGTACAGGCCGCCCAGCGCGTAGGCGCCCCAGATCGCGGCACAGACCGCCACCACCGGCAGCGCGGTGGACTTCATCGAGATGCCGAGGCCGGCGATGATGTTGGTGCCATGTCCGGTGGTCGACGCCTGGGCGACGTGCTGCACCGGCTTGTACTGGGTACCGGTGTAGTACTCGGTGATCCAGACGATCAGGCCGGTCAGGACCAGGCCGATGAGGGCGCAGCCATACAGCGCCAATGGACCGTGCACGTTGTCGGACATCAGCCCCGTGGTGATCGGGTAGAAGGCGATCGCCGCCAGAACACCCGACACGATCACGCCCTTGTACAGGGCCCCCATGATCGAGCCACCGGGCTTCACCTTGACGAACAGCGCGCCGATGATCGATGCGATGATCGACACGCCTCCCAGCACCAGCGGATACAGCACGGCGTTGGCGCCGGCTTCGGCGAGCATCAGGCTGCCCAGCAGCATGGTTGCGATCACCGTGACCGCGTAGGTTTCGAACAGATCGGCGGCCATGCCGGCGCAGTCACCGACGTTGTCGCCGACGTTGTCGGCGATCACCGCCGGGTTGCGCGGATCGTCTTCGGGAATGCCGGCTTCGACCTTGCCGACCAGGTCGGCGCCGACGTCGGCGCCCTTGGTGAAGATGCCGCCGCCCAGGCGCGCGAAGATCGAGATCAGGGAAGAGCCGAAGGCCAGGCCGACCAGCGCATGCAGCGCCTGGTCCATCTGCAGCCCGAGCCGCAGCAGCAGGGCGTAATAGCCGGCCACGCCCAGCAGGCCCAGGCCGACCACCAGCATGCCGGTGATCGCACCGCCACGGAACGCTACGTCCATCGCGGCGCTGATGCCGTTGCGTGCGGCTTCAGCGGTCCGCACGTTGGCGCGCACCGACACGTTCATGCCGATGTAGCCGGCAACGCCGGACAGCACCGCACCCACCGCGAAGCCGACAGCGGTGTACCAGCTCAGGAACACGCCTACGAGCACGAACAACACCGCGCCAGCGATGCCGATGGTCAGGTACTGGCGGTTCAGATAGGCGCGTGCGCCCTCCTGGATCGCGGTGGCGATCGCGACCATGCGCTCATTGCCGGTGGGTTGGCGCAGGATCCAGCGCGCCGAGACGATTCCGAACAGGATCGCGAGAATGGCGCAGCCCAGCGCCAATGACAGCCCGTGACGTTCCAGCATTAGACCCCTCCGCAGAATGGATGATGAGCATCCAGTGGCGATGAACTTCACCACGAGGGGGACGACGGGCTGCAGCCTGGAACCAACCCGTGCCGACCGTGGCGGTCGTCCGACGTATGGCGGTGTTCAGCATTCCCTGGTGGCCGCAGTATGCGTGCACATGCGCCCGGATGGTAGCGCCGTGCGTGGAAGGCGCAGCGCTTGCCCCTCCACCGACGCGCCTTTGCACCCTGTTAAGCCTTCCTCTGCAAGCCTGCGCTCAGTCCTGAAGGAGACCCTCCCATGCGTCTGTCCCTGTTGATGCTTGCCGCCCTTGTGCCGGCAATGCCTGCATCTGCCGCCGAGACCCCGGAACTGCAACGCGCGGTGGGTGCGCCGCAGGCGGTGGGAGCGGTACACACGCTGCGGCAGATTCCCGAAGCCTGTGCGCGGCTGGAGGGCGCCTTCACCGGCCAGGCTGCCGAGCCGTATCGATTCGCCGTGGTCCGTACCAGCGAGCAGTGCCAGCCGCGCGCTCGTTTTGTCGACTTCGCCAAGGCGCAGCCCGCTGTCGACAAGGGCTGGAAGCTCAATGACGTGATCCGCGTGCCCAGCGCGACGTGCCCGGCACAGCAGGCGGTGGTGCGGGTGTGGCGTCTGCCGGTCGACAACCGCCAGGCGCTGGACGGCCAGGGGCAGTCGCGCATCTATCTGGAAGAAGCAAAGAAGCAGGCCGCCGCCGGCAAGATTCCGCAGGTGACGATGTTCGCCGCGCAGCTGCAGGTGGAAGGCAAGGCCTGCAACTGACGCCGTCCGGCAGGGCGAAGCCACGCAGGGCGTGGATGTACTTCGGCGCGCACCGGTAGCGTCGGGCCATGCCCGGCGGAGAACCCGGTAGTGCCGGCCGCTGGCCGGCACCCCTGCCATCACTCGGCCAGCTTCGCACCGCGGGCCACCAGCAGGTCACGCAGTGCCGAACGATGGCAGTGCGCCTCATCCTCGCAGTAGCAGCCCACGCTGATGTCGGTGTGCTGCGACAGCGCGGCCAGCAGATCCAGCGCGTGGGCTGCGTCGGGCGCCTTCATCTCGGCACGGTAGCTGCGGAAGAAGGCATTCCAGTCGGCCGCGGTGGTCGCCCCGCGAGCCTGTTTCACCCGTTCCGCGCTGGGCGACAACGTCGGGAACCACACGTCGTACCAGTCCTGGCGGGCGAACTCGCTGCGTGGCACGCCGCGCGGCGGGCGGCGTACGGTGCCGATGCGCAGGCCTTCGCCCGGAACGCGCGGAGAACCGAGGCGGACGATCCGCAGGGCCATGATCGCAGTCAGACCTCGAAGGCCGGCAGCGTCTTCTTCACTGCCACGTTCTTCAGCGTCACATACTTCGGCAGGCCATCGGCGCCGTACGGCAGTGGCGCTTCGCCCTTGATCAGCGGTGACAGATAGGCGCGCGCCCGGGCAGTGATGCCGAAGCCGTCGCGCCGGATGAAGCTGGCCGGCATCTTCTTCTCGTGGTTGGCGATCTTCGACAGCGGCGCGGACTCGATCTTCCAGCGGTACGGTGCGTCGCTGCTGCGCACGATCACCGGCATCACCCCGTTCTGGCCCTTCAATGCCAGTTGCACGGCCGCCTTGCCCACGGCCTGCGCCTGGTCCCAGTCGGTGCGGCTGGCGATGTGACGTGCCGAGCGCTGCAGGTAATCGGGCAGGGCCCAGTGCACCTTCAGCCCCAACTGGTCCTTGACCCGGCCAGCGAGGTGCGCGGCGACGCCGCCCAACTGCGAATGACCGAATGAATCCTTGCTGCCGCCGGCATCGGCGACGAAGCGGCCATCCGCCGTGGCGATGCCCTCGGAGGCCACGACCACGCAGTACCCGACGCGTTCGACCACCGCCTTGACCTTGGCCAGGAAGGCGGCCTCGTCATAGGCACGTTCGGGCAGCAGGATGATGTGCGGGGCCTCATCGTCGCCATTGCCGGCCAGGCCTGCGGCAGCGGCCAGCCATCCGGCATGGCGGCCCATCGCCTCGTAGATGAACACGCGGGTGGAGGTCTCGGCCATCGCCGCGACATCCAGCGCCGCCTCGCGCACCGACACCGCGGTGTACTTGGCCGCCGAGCCGAAGCCGGGGCAGGTATCGGTAACAGCCAGGTCGTTGTCGATGGTCTTCGGCACGCCGATGCAGGTCAGGTCGTAGCCGGAGGCCTTGGCCAGCTGCGAGACCTTCAGCGCGGTATCGGCCGAGTCGTTGCCGCCGTTGTAGAGGAACCAGCGCACGTCGTGCGCGCGCAGGACCTGCAGCAGACGTTCGTAGCGCGCACGGTCGGCATCGAGCGACTTCAGCTTGAAGCGGCACGAACCGAAGGCACCGCCCGGTGTATGGGCGAGGGCGCGGATGGCCGCCGCACTCTCCCTGCTGGTATCGATCAGCTCTTCGCGCAGGGCGCCCAGGATGCCGTTGCGGGCCGCCAGGACCTTGATGCCCTTGGCCCGGGCCTGTTCGATCACCGCCGCAGCGGTGGCGTTGATGACCGCGGTGACACCACCGGACTGGGCATAGAGGAGGGTACCGTTGCGCATGCTTCTACCTGCTCAGGGGAGGGACATTGCAGGGACATTACCCGGATGCGTTAAAGTGGCGCTATTGCGGTGCAGCGATACCGGACCGTCCGGGACGCGAACCTTCTTTGTTTTCAACACGTTGGAGTCAGGTCAATGCGATTGGTTCTGTTGGGACCGCCCGGTTCGGGCAAGGGGACACAGGCGACGCGCCTGAAGGACAAGCTGGGCATCGCCCATATCTCGACCGGTGACATGCTGCGCGCGGAGATCGCTGCGGGCTCGGAGCTGGGCAAGCAGGCGAAAGCGGTGATGGATGCCGGCAACCTGGTGTCGGACGAGATCCTGCTGGGCATGCTTGAGTCGCGGCTGGCCCAGGCGGATGTCGCCAAGGGCTTCATCCTGGATGGCTATCCGCGCAACGTGGCGCAGGCCAATGCGCTGGACGGCCTGCTGGCCAAGATCGGTCAGCCGCTGGATGCGGTGGTGCAGCTGGATGTGGCCACCGAACTGCTGGTCGAACGCATCGCCGGCCGCGCCAAGGAGCAGGGCCGCGCCGACGACAATCCCGAATCGGTGCGCCAGCGACTGCAGGTCTACAACGACCAGACCGCGCCGGTGGTGGATTTCTATGCAGGCCGGGGCACCCTGGCACGCGTCGATGGCGTCGGCGAGCTCGACGAGATCGAAGCCCGCATCCTGGCCGCGATCAAGGCCTGAACCAGGCGCGCGGCCGGCTGCGGTCGGCATGCAGAACACAGGCCTGGTCCTTGCGGACCAGGCCTGTGTCGTTTTCATAGGTGCCAGCGGAGGGCTTGCTCAGGGCCCCGCAGCATGAGCTCCCTTGGGGATGGCCTCTTGGGGAGTAGGACCGGTTCGGGTACTGCGGCTGGCAATCCGAATTGTGTCCGGGTTCACAGAACATCGCTATCGGGAATTCCCTGACAGGTGGCTGGAGTTTTCTCACATCGGGTGTAGGACTTGTCTGACCCCATTACGGACATTGGCCCTATACAGCCGTGATCGGTCACAATCCTCGCTCATGAGCAGCGTACATATCCTTGCAATCGCCGGCACCTTCATGGGTGGCGTGGCCGCCCTGGCGCGGGAACTGGGCCATACGGTCAGCGGCAGTGACCAGGCCATCTATCCGCCGATGTCGACCCAGCTGGAGCAGCTGGGCATCACCCTGGACCAGGGCTACCGGGTCGACAGCGTGCCGGCGGGCACCGATCAGGTGGTGATCGGCAACGCGCTCTCGCGTGGCAACCCGGCCGTGGAGGCCGTGCTCGACGCCGGCCAGCGCTACAGCTCCGGCGCGCAGTGGCTGTCCGAGCAGGTGCTGCCGGGCCGCGACACGCTGGCTGTGGCCGGCACCCACGGCAAGACCACCACCACGACCATCCTCACCTGGCTGCTGGAGAATGCCGGTCGCGCACCGGGTTTCCTGATCGGTGGCGTGGCCGAGGATTTCGGCGTTTCCGCCCGCCTCGGCCAGGGCCGTGAGTTCGTGGTGGAAGCCGATGAGTACGACACCGCCTTCTTCGACAAGCGCAGCAAGTTCGTCCACTACCGGCCGCTGGTCGCCATCCTCAACAATCTCGAATACGACCACGCCGACATCTTCCCGGACGTGGCCGCGATCCAGCGCCAGTTCCACCATCTGGTGCGCACCGTGCCGGCGCGCGGCCGCCTGATCGTCAACGGCGAGGACGTGCACCTGGCCGAAGTGCTGGCAATGGGCTGCTGGACGCCGGTCGAGCGTTTCGGATTCGATCCGGCGCTGGAATGGCATGCCGAACTGCTGGCCGCCGACGGCAGCGCCTTCCGCGTGCACCATCACGGGCAAGCGCTGGGCGATGTGCAATGGTCGCTGCTGGGGCGGCACAACGTGCTCAATGGCCTGGCTGCGCTGGCCGCTGCCCATGCGGTGGGCGTGGCACCGGCCGAGGTGATCCCGGCGCTGGCGCGCTTCCGCAGCGTCAAGCGGCGCATGGAAGTGATCGGCAGCCACGACGGCATCACCGTCTACGACGACTTCGCGCACCATCCCACCGCGATCGCCACCACCCTCGAGGGCCTGCGCGCCAAGGTGGGCGATGCACGCATCGTGGTGGCGATGGAACCGCGCAGCAATTCGATGCGGCTGGGCGCACATGCACACGCGCTTGCGCCCTCGCTGGCGCTGGCCGACGAGGTGGTGTTCCTGCATCGTCCCGAGCTGGCCTGGGACGCAGCGTCGGTGATCGCAGCGGTGCGCGGCCACGCGCACGCGGTACCCGATACCGACGCATTGCTGGCACAGCTGCAGGAGCGCGTGCACCGCGGTGACCACGTGGTGTTCATGTCCAATGGTGGCTTCGACGGCGCGCCGCGCCGTTTCCTCGCAGCATTGCAGGCGCGATGAGCACGGACGCGTCACTGCCCCTGTTCCCGCTGCACGCCACCCTGCTGCCTGGCGCGGCGATCGGCCTGCGCGTGTTCGAGCGCCGCTATCTGGACCTGATCCGCGACAGCGGCCGCAGTGCGGAGGGATTCGGCGTCTGCCTGATCCTTGATGGCCAGGAGGTCGGTGCGCCGGCAACGCCGGCCGCCTACGGTGTGCAGGTACGCATCGAGGACTTCGATGTCGGCGCCGACGGCGTGCTGCAGCTGCGCCTGCGCGGTACCCGCCGCTTCCATGTCGAGCGCACCCGGGTGCGCGACAACGGCCTGGTGGTGGCCGATGTGCGCTGGTGCGAAGAAGACCCGGATGACGAGCTGCGTCCACAGCATGCGCTGCTGGCCACCGTGCTGGGTCACATCATCGAGCAGGCCGGCGAAGCCTACGCTCCGGCCAACCCTGCGTTGCTGGACCAGGCAAGCTGGGTCGGTTGGCGGCTGGCCGAGCTGCTGCCGTTGAGCGAACAGCAGCGCCTGCAACTGCTGCAGATGGACGATCCGCATCAGCGCCTGCAGCAGTTGCTGGGCTGGATGCCGTAAGAATCATTCACGCAGCGCTTGGAACTGGTGCCGCCGGGCATGGCCCGGCGCTACCACACGGCATCGCGGTAGCGCCGGGCCACGCCCGGCGGCTCCTCACGGTGCGATGGTCTTCAACCGCAGTACCGGCAACCCGGTTTCGCCGTGCACATCCTCGCGTTGCGGCAGGTCCTGCACGGCGTCCTTCACCGCGTTCAAGGCTGGATCCACGCCGCGCAGCGGATGCCACATGCCGATCCACTGGAAGTGGCGCTCGTAGCGCAGGGTCTGTGCGCTGCCCAGCCACAGTGGCGTGTCGCCCGGCTGCAGCTGCACGGCGGCCGGCCACAGGCGCAGCACGTAGCGCTCGTCCGGACGCGCCCCCTGGCGCACCATCAGCAATGCTTCCACGCGCGTGTCCAGCGTTGCCGGCAAGACCGGCAGCTGCTCCGCACCGGTGTCCTTGTCCAGCATCAGCAATGCTTCCTGCCAACCGGCCTGCTCCTGCAGCGTCCAGCCACGTGCCTCCAGCTGTGCCTGCAACGGGGCCAGGGGACCGGCGACCTGCACATCGAGCGGCCAGCGCTGGTCATCGTCGAACTCGTTGCGGCGCGCCGGCAGCGCGGACCAGTCGTGCTGCCACCACGCCTGCATATCCATCGCCTGCGCGGCGGGCAGGGACGGCTCGAAACGTTCCAGCTTCACCGCGATGTTGCGCGGCGCATACCACATCGCGGCAACGGCGAAGACGCCGTAGAAAAGCCAGGCGACCGGTTTGACCCAGAACGACCGGTTGAACCGGCGGCGGTAAGCAATGCCCAGCACCAGCAGCCAGAACGTGCCGAACAGCATGCCGCCGATCACATCGCTCAGCCAGTGTGCGCCCAGATACAGGCGCGAGAAGCCGATCAGGCTGACCACGATGCCCGATACGAGGTACGGCCAGACGCGGGTGCGGCCGGGCATCTCGCGCGCGATCAGGACCGCGAAGAAGCCGAAGGTGATGGTGGCCATGGTCACCGATACCGACGGGAAGCCGAAGCCGCTGCTGGCGTCGACCGGGCGGACCACATCCACGGTCGCGCCGAGCAGCAGCGTCAGGGCCAGGCCGAAGGCGAGCGCGGCCAGCCAGTGCGCCGCAGCCATCCAGCGCCGGCGCCAGATCAGGTAGCCCATCGCCGCGGCGGTGGCCGGCAGCAGTACCGGCCATGCGCCGAGCGAGGCCAGCGCCGCCATCGGGTAGTCGGCCAGCGGGTTGCGCAGCGCCAGCATGGCCTGGTGCACCAGCAGATCGACCGCAAGCGGTTCACCGTGCGCAACCACCAGGGTGAGCAGTGCGAACCAGCCCCAGCCGAGCAGCAGCAGCATCAGTGCCAGCATCGCCAACGGCACCGACTCGCGCCGCTTCGGGTCGAGCACGCCGACCGTGTAACGGCCCAGAGTCGGATGGCGGTTGGACCAGTCGAGCAGGCGCGACAGCCAATGATCCATGCGCGCGGCGGACCAGCGGTAGCCGTACAGCACGATCGCCCAGACCAGGCTGAGGATCACCGCGAGCAGGCCGACCACCACCACCAGGCGACCTGCCACGGCCGCGACCGCGTCATAGGCTTCGCCCAGGATCCAGCCTGGCGCCAGGAACAGCACGGCCCAGGAAATGCTGGCGATGCCGCTGGCCTGCATGTAGCGGCTGGCGGGCATGTTCATCATGCCGGCGATGGCGGGGACGAACGGCCGGATCGCGCCGACGTAGCGGGCCACAAGAATGCTCTTGAAGGCATTGCGGCGGAACAGGTTCTCGCCACGGTCCAGCAGTTGCGGGTAGCGGCTGAACGGCCACACGCCGCGCAGGCGATCGCCCCAGCGGCGGCCGATCCAGTAGCTGATGCCGTCGCCCGCGAATGCACCCAGCGCTGCCGCAGCGACCGCGTACGGCCCGGAGATCTGGCCAAGGCCGATGAACACGCCCACGGCGAACAGCAGGGGCAGTGCGGGCACGATGGCGCCGAGAATGATGACCGCATCGCAGAACGCGATCAGAAAAATGACCGCGCCCGCCAGCACGGGATGAGCGGCAATCCACGCAAGGGTGGCGTCGATCCATGAAGAGTCCATTGCCCGATTATAAGGGCGTGAAGGTGACTGGTTCCCAGCCGCTTGCCGACCGTTTGCCACCGTCGGCATCGCCTAGAATGGCGCCATGCCGCATTCGCCAGACGTCCCACCACATGCATTGAAGGCCGACAGCTTCGGCCGCATCCTTCGTATGGAGGGCCCCGACGGGCCGTTCGTGCGCCGCGATCTGGGGGCGACGCCGTTGTGGCTGCGCCTGCCGGCGTGGTGGCTGGCGCGGCGCGAAGCACGCGCGCTGCGTCATATCCACGGCATGGCCGATGTCCCGCAGCTGATCGATTGGGATGGCCGCCACCTGGATCGCAGTTTCATGGCCGGCGATGCCATGTACCAGCGCCCGCCGCGCGGCGACCTCGCCTGGTTCCGCGCCGCGCGGCGCCTGCTGCAGCAGTTGCACCGGCGCGGCGTCGCCCACAACGACCTGGCCAAGGAGGCCAACTGGCTGGTCACCGACGATGGTCGTCCGGCGCTGATCGACTTCCAGCTGGCGGTGATCGGCAATCCGCGCTCGCGCTGGATGCGCCTGCTGGCCCGCGAGGATCTGCGCCATCTGCTCAAGCACAAACGCATGTACTGCCGCGAGTCATTGACGCCGGTGGAGAAGCGCGTGCTCAAGCGCACGTCGTGGGTACGCGACTGTGGTTCGCCACCGGCAAGCCGGTCTACCGCTTCGTCACACGGCGCATCCTGCACTGGGAAGACAACGAAGGGCAGGGGCCGAAGCCGTGAGACGGTGGAACGTAGTGACCACGCTGCCGAGCGCGGCCAGCGTCCTGCATCCGCAGCTGGCGGGTGCGGGTTTCGTGCATGCCTGCCGCGTCGCCACCCATCGACAGGGGCGCAGTGCACTGCAGGCCTATCGCGACATGGCAGCGACGGTCCCCGCGTGGTTTGACGGGCTGATGGCGCTGCGCAACCAGGGCATGCGCCTGCTCGGGATGAAGGATCTGGGTTCGCTGCGTGCGGTGCAGGCTGCGCAGCATCCGAGTCCCGGGCAGCGGCTCGGCATTTTCACCCTGCAGTCGCTGCACGATGATGCCATCGTGCTGGAGGATGACGACCGGCACCTGCACGTGCAGCTGGCGCTGCAGTGGCAGGGTGACACGCTGGAAGTGGCGACGGTGGTGCATACGCACAACGCGTTCGGGCGCCTGTACATGCTGCCGGTGGACCCGATGCACCGGCTGATCGTGCCGCATCTGCTGCGCAGGCAGGTACGCGCGTACGAGTAGGCCGGGCCCGGCGGCACCCGGCGCCACCGGAGCGCTAGGGCGTTGCCGGCACCAGCTGCTGGCCAATGAAGTTCCGCTTGGCATCGAAGTCATAGCCGATCTGCAGCTGCCCCACATCCGGGCAGGCATGGCAGTCGCGCAGCGGCGTGCGGTACAGCAGGCGGATGCCGCCGCCTTCCAGTGGTGCGGTGCCTGCGGCCTGCGCCGGTGCGAACGGCGTCGCCTGCGGGTTGGCCTTCAGCACTGCCTGCACAGTCGGGTCGGCGCGCAGCGCATCGTCCAGCTGCACCGCATCGACATCGATGCGCTTGCCGCCTGCATCCACCAGGCGCGTGCCTTGGTTGGTGTTGGCGCGGAAGGGATATTCAACCGTGGCCACGCCCAGTCCGTCATGCTCATGCCACGCGCTGACATAGGCCAGTTCGCCGCCGGTGGAAAGCTGCTCGGCGGCCGTGATTGCATCCGAGCTGGCGCCGCCGCTGCGCATCGCATCGCGCAGGCAGTCGCGCGTCGCCGCATCGCCTCCCTGACGGCAGGCGTTGAGATCGCCGTCCCACACCACCGCCTCGCTCCAGCGCATCCGGCCATCGGTCGCTGCCTTCTCCGCGCTGGGGGTGTCCGTGGCGACAGGTTCCTTGCCGGGCTCGGGCGAGCTGCCCTGGCAGGCGGTCATCAGGGCGAGTGCGAGGGCAGGCAGCAGCAGACGGGAACGGCGCATGGCGTGGACCTCGTGCGTTGACTGGAGGCCCGAGTATCGTCAAGACGGGGTGAACTCCGCGTCGCCGCGGCATACTAGCCGCTCATTGCATACGCTGGAGTCTGGAACGTGGGCAGTCTGCAGGGCAAGACCCTTTTCATCACCGGTGCCTCGCGTGGCATCGGCCTGGCGATCGCGCTGCGTGCCGCGCGCGATGGTGCCAACGTGGCCATCGCGGCCAAGTCGTCGGTGCCTAACCCGAAGTTGCCGGGCACCATCCACAGCGCTGCCGATGCGGTGAATGCGGCCGGCGGCCAGGGCCTGGCGTTGAAATGCGACATCCGCGAGGAAGAGCAGGTGCAGGCGGCCGTCGCCGCTACGGTCGATACCTTCGGTGGCATCGACATCCTGGTCAACAATGCCAGCGCGATCTGGCTGCGCGGCACGCTGGAGACACCGATGAAGCGCTTCGACCTGATGCAGCAGGTCAATGCGCGTGGCAGTTTCCTGTGCGCACAGGCCTGCCTGCCGTACCTGCGGCAGGCCCCGAATCCACACATCCTCACCCTGGCGCCGCCGCCGAGCCTGGAACCGAAGTGGTGGGGTGCGCATACCGGCTACACGCTGGCGAAGATGGGCATGAGCTTCGTCACCCTCGGTCTTGCCGCCGAGTTCGGGCCGCAGGGCGTGGCGGTCAATGCGCTGTGGCCGCGCACGGTGATCGCCACCGACGCCATCAACATGATCCCCGGCGTTGACGCGGCGGGATGCCGCACGCCGCAGATTATGGCCGATGCCGCGCATGCAGTGCTGGTACGCGAAGCCGCGGGTTTCCACGGCCAGTTCCTGATCGATGACGAGGTGCTGGCACAGGCCGGCATCACCGACCTTTCCGGCTACGCGGTGGATCCGTCGCGGCCGCTGGTGCCGGATCTGTTCCTCGACTGATCCGATGCGAGTGTCATGATCGGCCAACTGCGATAGAATTCGCGGCTGTAATCGTTTTCAACAAGGATGTGCGTAGATGCTCCGTCGTACCACTGCAGCGCTGCTCGCTGCGTCGTTGTCGCTTGCCCTGGTCGCCTGTGGTGGCAAGCCGCCCTCCTCGTCCGGCACGTCCGACAAGGCCGATGCCGCGCCGGCGCAGGATGCCCAGCAGCAGCTGACCGCCAAGCTCAACGCCTATATCGGCTGCTTCAACGCGGTCGATTCCGAGGTGCATGGCAGCGCCCGCGCCTACACGGGCTGGATCAAGGATCTGGAGGCCGGTCCGAGCGGACGCGAGACCCGTGTGTACGGACCGAGCGAGATCGACGACTACGACATGAAGCAGTGCGACGCACCGATCACCGAGGCGATCGCGGCCCAGCCCGCGCTGCCGGAACTCGATGCGGCGGCTGGCCGCTACCTGCAGGCGCTGAAGGCACTGGTGCCGGTCAGCCATGAGGCACACGACTACTACGAGCGCCAGGATTACGAGGACGACCAGTTCGCCAAGGGCAAGCAGCTGCACGCGCCGCTTATGGCTGCGTTCAAGGCCTTCGCCGGCGCCAGCGAAACGTTCAACGTTGAACTGGAACGCCAGAACGATGCTGCCCAGCGCGAGCACCTCAAGGCGCTGGAACAGGCCGAGGGCCGCACCCGCGAGTACTACCGGCTGGCGATGATGCTGGAAGCGAAAGCGATCATGGACCTGATGGGCGACGACGATTTCGATCCGGCGCAGGCCGATGAACGGCTGCAGGCCTTCAATCGCATTTCCGACGAAGCACATGCCAAGGTGGCCGATCAGGAGCCGGGCAAGCTGGACTGGAACAGCTTCGAGCGCGAAGCCGAGAACTTCCGTCGCGAGGGCAAGGAGCGCCTGCAGCGGGTCAGCAGCAAGACCCCGTACAACGACTTCGAGCGGCGCATGCTGGATTCGCCGTCGATGGCCCCGCGGGGTTCGGCCGGGCGACTGCTGCATATCTACAACGCGCTGGTGTTCCAGAGCAACCGGCAGTAGATCCGGGTGACAGTCCAGTGTGCCGACGCACTGGTCAGTGCCAGCAATCAGATGCGCTGAGGCGGGAGCGGCGGCAGGCCGCTCACCGCCCCGCGCAGGTACGGGTCAGCGGTTGAAGGCTTCCGGCAGCGCGTTGCCGCAGGCCCGGCAGTGGCGTGCATCCGGTTCGTGGCCTTCCAGCCCGCAGTGCGGGCAACCTCGGGCATCGCGGCGTGCCGCCAGCTCGGCCTCGCGCATGGTGCTGGCCAGTTCAGCGGTGTAGATGCCGGTGGGCACGGCAATGATGCTGTAGCCGATCAGGATCAGCACGGACGTGACGAAGCGGCCGAGCACGGTCTGCGGCACGATGTCGCCGAAGCCGACCGTGGCCATGGTCACCACCGCCCAGTACATGCTGGCAGGAATGTTGCTGAAGCCGTTCTCCGGTCCTTCGATCACGTACATCAGCGCGCCGGCGATGATGGTGATGGTGATCACCGTGAACAGGAACACCAGGATCTTCCGCCGGCTGCGCCACAGCGACTGCATCAGCACGCCGCTTTCCTCGATGTAGCGGGTCAGCTTGAGGATGCGGAACACGCGCAGGATGCGCAGTGCGCGCACCACCAGCAGGCTCTGCGCGCCGGGGATGAACATCGACAGGTACGCGGGCAGGATCGAGAGCAGGTCGATGATGCCCCACACGCTCACGGCATAGCGCAGCGGGCGCTTGACCACCGCCAGCCGCAGCAGGTACTCGGCGGTGAAGATGAGGGTGAAGCCCCACTCGAGCACGTACAGGCTGGTGGACCACTCGGCGTGCAGGTGCTGCACGCTGTCGATCATCACCACCAGGATGCTGGCGATGATGGTCACCACCAGCAGCAGGTCGAAATTGCGCGAGGGCCGGGTATCGTGCCGGTAGATGATGTCGAACCACTGGCGGCGCCAGCCGGTTTCGGTGGCGGGGTTCAGCTGGGGGGCGGAGAACGGTCGCATGGGCGCATTGTGCCGCAGGGGTTCCGGCGCGAGAATGGGCATTCCTGAATCCTGCCGACTGCCATGACCGCCGCGACCGACCCGCTGATCTCCCTTTCGCACTACTACCTGCCGGTCTACAAGCCTCGCCAGGTGGTGCTGGAGCGTGGCCAGGGCGCCCGCGTGTGGGACAGCCAGGGCCGTGAGTTCATCGATCTGGCGGCCGGTATCGCCGTGTGCGGCCTGGGCCACAACGACCCGGATCTGGTGGCGGCACTGGTCGAGCAGGCCGGCAAGCTCTGGCACACCAGCAATGTGTTCTACAGCGCACCGCCGCTGTACCTGGCGGAAGAGCTGGTGAAGGCCAGCCGCTTCGCCGAGCGCGTGTTCCTGTGCAATTCCGGCGCCGAAGCCAATGAAGTGGCGATCAAGATGGTGCGCAAGTGGGCCTCCAGCCAGGGGCGGCCGGCTGACAAGCGGGTGATCATCACGTTCCGCGGCAGCTTCCACGGCCGCACCCTGGGCGCGGTGACCGCCACCGCCCAGCCGAAGTACCAGGAAGGCTATGAGCCGCTGCCCGGTGGCTTCCGCTACATCGATTTCAACGATGAGGTGCAGCTGGAAACGGCGATGGCCGCGGGCGACGTGGCGGCGGTGATGCTGGAGCCGGTGCAGGGCGAAGGTGGCGTGATGCCGGCCAAGTCCGGTTTCCTCAAGCGCGTGCGCGAGCTGTGCGACCAGCACGGCGCGCTGCTGGTGCTGGATGAGATCCAGGCGGGCATGGGCCGTACCGGCACGCTGTTCGCGCACTGGCAGGATGACGTGGTGCCGGACATGGTCACCCTGGCCAAGGCGCTGGGAGGCGGCTTCCCGATCGGCGCGATGCTGGCCGGCCCGAAGGTCGCCGAGACCATGCAGTTCGGTGCGCACGGCACCACCTTCGGTGGCAATCCGCTGGCTGCTGCCGTCGCCCGCGTAGCGCTGCGCAAACTGTCCTCGCCTGAGATCGCCGCCAATGTCAGCCGCCAGTCGAAGGCGCTGCGCGATGGTTTCGCCCGCATCAGCGAGGAATTCGGCGTGTTCAGTGGCGTACGCGGTCGCGGCCTGATGCTGGGCGCGGTCCTGGCCAAGGACTTCGCCGGGCAGGCCGGTGCCATCCTCGATCACGCGGCCGAACACGGCCTGCTGACCTTGCAGGCTGGTCCGGACGTGCTGCGCTTCGTGCCGTCGTTGAACATCACCGACGAAGAAGTGGCCGAAGGCCTGAAGCGCCTGCGTGCCGCTGTTGCGGCGTTCGTCGCCGCACGCTGAAGCCTTGGCGCTGACCCCGTTGCCGCGGAATCGCTGTAGAGCCGAGCCCATGCTCGGCTCATCTCCACGTCAGGCAACAGCAGCCGAGCATGGGCTCGGCTCTACAGCGGTCACGTGATCCGGTAGCGCTTCAACACCTTGCCCAGCCCACGGCCATCGTGCACCGTTTCCGCGTGCAGCCCAGCGGCGCGTGCGCCGCGCACGTTGGCGAACAGGTCATCGACGAACAGCGTGTGCGCAGGCGCTGCATCAAGCATCTCCAGCGTGCGCAGGAACACCTCCGGCGCCGGTTTGCGCAGGCCGAAATCGGCGCTGCAGAACACGCGACCCAGCAGGGCAGGGAACAGCTCCGGCAGCAGGGAAGGCAACGCCTGCTTCATCAGCGCGCCATTGTTGGTCAGCACCGCCATCGGCAGCTGCAGGGCCTGCAGCCGTTGCAGGACTGCGCGCTGCGGATGGCTCGCGGCTTGCCGCGCTGCGGTCCAGGTGTCCACGTCGATGGTCCTGTGCAGAAGCTCTCCCAATCGCGCCAGATAGGCAGGGCCGCCCAGCGAGCCATTGTCATGCGCGGCTTCCAGCCCGCTGTCGTACAACGCGGTCTGCACGGCCTGCGTCGGAACCCCCAGCGCCTTCGCCAGATGCAGCACGCGTTGCGCGCGCTGGTAATGCACCAGCACGCCGTCTACATCCAGCAGCAACAGGTCGATCCGCATCGGCCGAGCATGCCATTGCGGCAAGTGTGCGGGAAACCCTGGAGCGGGCATGCGACAGACGGTCGCAGACGCGGCCACAGGGGGCTGCCTAGAATGGCGCTTGAATCCGCAGGAGAGGCAACGATGAAGGCTTGGATGGTGGCAGTGGGACTGGGCGCGCTGATGCTGGCGCCGTCGGCGATGGCGCGTGTGTGTGCGGTGAGCATCGACAGCACCGACCAGATGAGCTTCAGCAGCCGCGAGATCAAGGTCGCCGCCGACTGCACCGCCGTGGATCTGACCCTGCGCCACACCGGCAAGTTGGCCGCCACTGCCATGGGCCACAACTGGGTGCTGACCCGCAGTGCCGATTACCAGCCGGTGGCGATGGCGGGCATGCGCATGACCCTGGCCGACAGCTACCTGCCGAAGGCCGACAAGCGCGTGTTGGCGCACACCAAGGTGATCGGCGGCGGCGAGACCACGCGCGTGCGCTTCTCTACCCAGGGCCTGCAGAAGGGCGGTGACTACACCTTCTTCTGCTCGTTCCCCGGCCACTTCGCGATGATGAAGGGCACGTTCGTCTTTGGTTGATGCCGTTTGCAGCGTCGCACCATGCTCGACTGCTCTTTTCCGCGCTGCGTACGATGAGCCGGGCATGGCTCGGCTCTACACGTTGCAGTAGATCCACGCCAGGCGTGGATACGGTGCAAGGCAGTGCCAACCAAGGTTGGCACCCGCCATGGGCAGGGCTCAGCCCTTGGCGGCCTTGAACGCCACGCGTGCAGCGGCCAGCGTCGCTTCGATCACCGCATCGTCGTGCGCACTGGACAGGAAGCCGGCCTCGTACGCCGACGGCGCCAGGAACACGCCCTGGTCCAGCATGGCGTGGAAGAAGCGGTTGAACGCCGGAATGTCACAGGCGGTGGCCTGCGCATAGGTCTCCACCTTCTCGCTGGTGAAGAACAGCCCGAACATCGCCCCGACCCGGGTCGTGGTCACGGCCACTCCGGCGTCTGCGGCCGCAGCTTCCAGGCCCTCGCACAGGCGTGCGGTGCGCTCGGCCAGGTCGGCGTGGAAGCCGGGCTGCTGGACCAGTTCCAGCATTGCCAGGCCGGCCGCCATCGCCACTGGATTGCCGCTGAGCGTGCCGGCCTGGTAGATCGGGCCGGCGGGGGCGATCTGCTGCATCAGGTCGCGGCGACCGCCATAGGCGCCCACCGGCATGCCGCCGCCGATGATCTTGCCGAAGGTGGTCAGGTCCGGCGTGATCCCGTAATGCGCCTGCGCGCCGCCGAGCGCCACGCGGAAGCCGGTCATCACTTCATCGAAGATCAGCAGTGCGCCGTGTTGCGTGCACAGCTCGCGCAGGTGCTGCAGGTAGCCGTCGCGTGGCGGGATGCAGTTGGCGTTGCCCACTACCGGTTCGATGATCAGGCCGGCGATCTCGCTGCCCTGTGCCTCGAACAGTGCGGTGGCGGCCTCGAAGTCGTTGTAGGGCAGGGTCAGGGTGAGTTCGCTCAGGCCTGCCGGAACGCCCGGTGAGGTGGGCACACCGAGGGTCAGCATGCCGCTGCCGGCCTTCACCAGGAACGAGTCGCCATGGCCGTGGTAACACCCTTCGAACTTGACGATGCGGTTGCGACCGGTGGCACCGCGCGCCAGGCGGATCGCCGACAGGGTCGCTTCGGTGCCGGAGTTGACCATCCGCACCATCTCGCAGGACGGCACCAGGCGGGTGATGGTCTCGGCCATCGTCACTTCGGCGGCGCACGGCGCGCCGAACGAGAGGCCCTGTTCGACGGCCTTCTTCACCGCCTGGCGTACGGCCGGATGATTGTGGCCGACGATCATCGGACCCCAGGAACCGACATAGTCGATGTAGCGGTTGCCGTCCACGTCGTACAGGTAGGCGCCATCGGCGCGCTCGACGAAGAAGGGCTCGCCGCCGACCGACTTGAACGCGCGGACCGGCGAATTGACGCCGCCCGGCAGCAAGTGCTGGGCACGGGAGAACAGGGCGTGGGACTGGTCGTGGTTCATCGGGTTTCCTGGGTGTTACCGGAACTGGGCGAGGTAGGCGCGCTGGGTGGCGACCGGGTCCGCTGCGGCGTAGATGCCGCTGACCACGGCCACCAGGTCGGCGCCGGCCTCGATGAGGGGACCGACATTGTCCGGCGTCAGGCCGCCGATCGCCACCCGCGGTACGCCCAGTGCGGCGCTCTGCCGCAGCAGATCGATGTGGGCACGGCTGGTGGTGATCTTGGTGGTGGTCGGAAAGAAGGCGCCGAAGGCCACATAGCTGGCGCCAGCGGCTGCGGCGGCCTCGGCGTTGGCCAGCTGGTCGTAGCAGGAGGCGCCGATGATGGCGTCGGCACCGAGCAGGGCGCGCGCGCTGGCGATGTCGCCGTCGGTACCGCCCAGATGCACGCCGGCTGCGCCCACGGCCCGGGCCAGTACCGGGTCATCATTGACGATCAGCGGCACGCCGTGCTCTGCGCACAGCGCCTGCAGTGCGGTGGCCTGTTCCAGCCGCAGCGCGTCGCTGGCGGTCTTGTTGCGGTACTGCAGCCAGGTGGCGCCGGCGGCCAGCAAGGGCGCGGTGCGGGCCAGCAGGCGTGCGGTGTCGGGCTCATCCGGGGTGATGAGGTAGACGCCACGGGGCGCCGGGGAAGCAGAGGTCATCGATGGCTACCGGTGAGTGGACCGCGATGGGACAATGGCGGCCCGTGAATTCAACCCCGATTATCCGATGAGCGACGCCACCCCCACCACCCTGCGTACCTGGATGTGCGTGGTCTGCGGCTTCCTTTACCACGAGGCCGACGGCCTGCCGGAAGAGGGCATTGCGCCGGGCACGCGCTGGGAAGACATTCCGGACACCTGGACCTGCCCGGACTGCGGCGTTACCAAGGCCGATTTCGAGATGGTCGAGGTCGATTGACGGACGTGGGGCGGGCCGCAGGTCCGCGCACCGACCGCCTCAATGCAGCCGTGGCATCGGCCCGCCCAGATCGATCAGCTTCTCGCGCAGCCACTGCGCGTCGCTGGCCTCGGGATTGCGCTTGAGGTACTGCCCCAGATCGTGCCGGGCTCCCGTCAGGTACTCCAGCTGCAGGTAGGCCAGGCCCCGGTCGCGCAGGGCGTCGTCCTGCTCCGGCGCCAGCTTCAGCAGGCGGTCGGCACTGCGCGCGGCACGGTCCCATTCACCGGCCTCGGCATACACGCCGTGCAGGTTGCGCAGCATCCGCATCAGGATCGCGCGGGACGGTGCCGGATCGAGAATCTGCGCCAGCACCTGGTCGTCGGGCATCTGCCCGCCCAGATGTGACTTTGCGCGCTCCCGCAGTTCGTCTACATCCAGCGGCCGACCGCCGTTGAACGGGTCCATCACCAGGACACCGTCATCCACCGGCAGGCGCACCAGGAAGTGGCCGGGGAAGGACACGCCGTCCAGCGGAATGCCCAGCCGCCGCGCGACCTCCATCTGTACCAGCGCCAGCGAGATCGGATTGCCGAGCCTGCGCTCGAATACCTGGTTGAGATAACTGTTGCGCGGATCGTAATACTCGTCGTGGTCGCCGCTGTAGCCCAGTTCGTCGAACAGGTGGCGATTGATCGCGGCCATTTTCAGCGGACTGCGCTCGATGCTGTCCACTTCGGCGCGAAGGTGGTCGACATGGCTCTGGATCAGCGCGTCGTAAGTGGACGGCTGCAGATCCGGATATTCATCGCGCGCGATCAGCAGCGCGGTCGGCAACAACGGCAGCGCCTCGTCTTCGAGGTCGGCCAGTGCATCCCAGTCGGGGAGTGTGATCCGGTCCGGCATGGTCACAGACTGGCGGCAATCGCAGACGGATTCAAGCGGTGTGGCGTGAAAAATCCAGGGGTCAGATCCCGTCCGCGTGCGAAAGGGATCCGACCCCGACCGGGGTGCCGGCCGGCCGCCGGGCCGCGTGGGCCTACTTCTCGATGCCCGGGCCGAAGGTCAGTTCGGTACCGTCCTTCAGCTTGAGCTTCTCGGCCTGGCCGGCGTTGAGTTCCAGCACGTACCGGGCCGGGCCGCCGCTGGGATAGGGCGGGCACATGTCGCCGGCCGAGCAGGGCGGCACGTCGCGCTGCTGGCTCACCAGCCGGCGCTGGCTGTCGAAGTACAGGATGTCCAGCGCGATCTTGGTGTTCTTCATCCAGTACGCCTGCATTTCCTCGCGGTCATGGATGAACAGCATGCCGTGGTCAACGGGCATCTGGTCGCGGAACATCAGCCCGCGTGCGCGGGTCTCATCATTGGTTGCCAGCTCCACGTGGTAGCGGGCGCCGTCCAGTTCGACCCAGTGACGGGCCGCATCGGTGGCACAGCCGGCCAGGGCCAGCAAGGGAAGCATCAGCAGCGAACGCAGCAGCGACATCGTCAGGATCCTTCGCGTGAGGGTCAGAGCACGACCGGCGGTTCGCCGCCGATGATCACCACGTCGGCACGGCGACGGGCAAACAGGCCGACGCAGACCACGCCCGGCAGCTGGTTGAGTTCGCGCTCGAGCTTTTCCGGATCGGTGATCTGCAGGTTGTGGATGTCCAGGATCTGGTTGCCGTTGTCGGTGACCACGCCCTCGCGCCAGGTCGGCTGGCCCCCGGTCATGTCGCGGATCTGCCGGGCCACCAGGCTGCGTGCCATCGGAATCACTTCCACCGGCAGCGGGAACCTGCCCAGCACCGGGACCTGCTTGCTCGGGTCGACGATGCAGACGAAGCGCTCGCTGGCCTCGGCAATGATCTTCTCGCGGGTCAGTGCAGCGCCACCGCCCTTGATCAGGCACTTGCCGGGATCGCACTCGTCGGCGCCGTCGACGTACAGCGACAGGTTGCCGGTGTGGTTCAGCTCGATCACCTCGATCCCGTGCTGCTTCAGGCGCGCGGTGCTCTGTTCCGAGCTGGACACCGCACCCTTGATGCGATGCTGGATGCGCGCCAGCGCATCGATGAAATAGGCGACGGTGGAACCGGTGCCGACACCGACGATCATGCCGTCTTCGACGTACTCGATGGCTTTCTCGGCGGCCAGGCGCTTGGCTTCGGACATGGGAGGAACTCTCAGCAGGGAATCAGGATTTCTTTTCCAGCGACAGCAGCAGCTTCCACTGCGCGGCGGTCACCGGGAACACCGACAGCCGGTTGCCCTTGGCAACCAGCGGGAAGCCCTCGCCGAGCGCTTCGGCGTGCAGCTTGATCTCGTCCAGCGCGATCACCTGGCTGAGCTTGCGGTCGAAGGCCACGTCCACCAGCATCCAGCGCGGGTTCTCGCGCGTGCTTTTCGGGTCGTGGTAGTCGGATTTCGGGTCGAACTGGGTATCGTCCGGGTAGGCCGGGCTGGCGACCGTGGCCAGGCCGACGATGCCGGGGACCTTGGTATTGGAGTGGTAGAACAGGATGCCGTCGCCGACCTGCATGCCATCGCGCATGAAGTTGCGCGCCTGGTAGTTGCGCACCCCGTTCCAGGGCTCGACCTTGACCTTGGCCAGGTCATCGATGGAGAAGGCGTCCGGTTCGGACTTCATCAGCCAGTAGCGCTTGCGGGCGGTCATGCGTTCACGGGGGCAGCGGAGGGGAACAGGGTGCCGGCTTCGGTGCAGATCGCATCCACCGGCACGTCCCACGACGCCACCGGCAAGGACTCGACCTGCTGCACCGCGAAGGCAGCACCGACCAGCCAGGGCGGCGCCGGCCGGTCGTGGCGGAAGGCGAAGCTGCGATCATACCAGCCGCCCCCCATGCCCAGCCGCCGGCACTGTGTGTCGAAACCCACCAGCGGGGTCACTACCAGCGCCATCTGCGCCGGTTCCAGCGTGTCTTCCACGGCCACGTCCGGTTCCGGAATGCCGTAGCGATTGCCGGTCAGGGGCTGACCGGGCCGCCAGGGCGCGAAGCGCAGCGTGTCGCCGGCCAGCACCGGCAGGCAGTAGGTGAGTCCATCGGGCAGCTGCAGCTGCCAGCGATGCAGCGCGATCTCACCGTCCAGCGCCCAATAGCCGGCAACGTGGCCGTGAAGCGGCGCAAACGGCAACGCCAGCAGCCCATCGGCAAGGGCATCGGCGGCGGCGATGCGCTCGCTGGCGGAAAGGTCACGGCGGCGTTGCCGCAGGTCGTGGCGCAGGGCCTGGCGCGGGTCGGTCATGGCAGAGTGCGGCAAGGAACAGCCGTCATTGTGCCGGAAAGAACAAGGGCGACGCCCGAAGACGCCGCCCTTGCTGGAATATTGCATTCTCCGCAATGTCGATGCATGCGAAACGACCTTGAACCCGGGGGCTCAAGTGGGAACGCTGGAGAACCATCGGGCTTCCCGCTACAAGGCGGACCTGCACTCCCGGCGCTGTCGCGCTCCCGGTGTCGTTCTTAAGGGACAAGGCGAATGTTTGCACATGCCGTCGAGTACCGCAGAGAACGCAGGGCCATTATAGCGGCCGGTCCTGATCTGGATAGGCCGTTCGTCGGCAACAGTCCGTGCCAATTCAGAAATGAGAAGACGCGTGTCGCGCGATCTGTCAGGGATTGCCGTCGATGGCGCGGTCCAGCCGCCGGTTCAGGTCGGCCAGCGTCTGCTGCAGGGCCACGGCCTGGCGGGCGTTCTCGTCACGCAGCAGCTGCAGTTCATGGGCCAGATTCAGTGCCGCCAGGACCGCGATGCGGTCGACCGCCGCCATGCGGTTGCTGCCACGGATCTCGCGCATCCGTGCGTCGAGCAGGCGCGCGGCCGCCATCAGGCTGTCGCGTTCATCGGCGCCCACGCCGACGGTGTACTCGCGGTCGAGGATGCGGACGCTGACCGGTTCGGCGCTCATGTGTGCTGCTCCAGGGATTTGAGCCGGCTGATCATCGCTTCCACCCGCGAGCGCGCCTGTTCGTTCTTGGCCAGCAGCGTCGAGCGCTCGGCCACCAGCTGTTCCTGCTGGTGGCGCAGGCTGCGGTTCTCTTCGGCCAGGCGCTGGTTGCGTTCAAGCAACGCTTCCACGCGGGCGGCGAAGTCCTGCAGCTGGGCAAGGGGATCGGCGGGTTCCATGCAGGCACGATAGGCAAGCCGGGTCTGGGCGGTCAAGCGCTGTCGCAGCAGGCCCCGATGGCCACGGTGAGGTCGCTATCGGGTTGCTACACTACAGGGCTCACGGGCGCGCGCGTGCGCGCTCGGGGTTTCCTTCTCCGAACGAGCCGCACGATGACCGAACTTCCCTCCGTCGACGACGTTTCCCGCGCCAGCCAGGACCTGGGCCTGGGCGCCACCGCTGCCGAGCTGCATGGCGGCCTGTGCGGCTGGCTGGCCGCCGGTGGAGCTCCCGGCAACGACTGGCCGGCGCGTGTGCTGGCCGACGACAGCCTGCCGCCGGTGGCGGCCGACAGCGCCCTCGGGCAGTTGTTGCAGGCCACCATCAAGCAGCTGGAGGACCGCGATTTCGCGTTCGAGCTGCTGCTGAGCGACAGCGAGGACGTGGCTGCGCAGGCCGACGCCATGTTCAGCTGGACCCGCGCCTTCCTGGGTGGATTCGGACTGGGCAGTGGCGGCCGTCGTCCGGCCCTGTCCGAAGAGGGCGAAGAGGCGCTGACCGACATGGCCAGCCTGGCGCGTGCTTCCAGCGAGGATTTCGAGGCAGGTGGCGAGGACGACGATGAGGCGCTGTCGGAGATCGAGGAATTCATCCGCGTGGCGGTGCTGCTGCTGCACGGCGATGTGGTGCTGGCCGCGCGCCACCGGCAGCGCCTGAACTGATGGACATCAAGCAGCGCACCGGCATCGCGGCCGGCGAGTACAAGCGTCGTCGCCGGCAGCTGATGGACATGGCCGGCGAAGACGCCATCCTGGTGCTGCCCGCCGCGTCCGAGAAGGTGCGCAGCCTGGATACCCATTACCCGTACCGGCAGGATTCGGACTTCCAGTACCTGAGCGGCTTCCCGGAGCCGGAAGCCGTGCTGGTGCTGATTCCCGGGCGTCGTCACGGCGAGGCGATCCTGTTCTGCCGCGAACGCGATGCCGAGCGCGAGGCCTGGGACGGCAGCCGCGCCGGCCAGGAAGGCGCCGTGGCGCAGTTCGGCATGGACGATGCCTATCCGATCGATGATCTGGACGACATCCTTCCGGGCCTGCTGGAGGGACGCTCGCGCGTCTACTACCACTTCGGCCGTGATGCGGACTTCGACCTGAAGCTGATCGGCTGGGTCAACCGTGTCCGCTCCCAGGTGCGCCACGGTGCGCAGCCGCCGCACGAGTTCTTGGAGCTGGGCCACCTGCTGCATGAGCAGCGCCTGTTCAAGTCCGGCGCGGAGGTGGCGCTGATGCAGCACGCCGCCCAGATCAGCGTGCGTGCGCACCTGGCAGCGATGAAGGCGGCGAAGGCGGGCATCCATGAGTACGAACTGCAGGCCGAACTGGAGCGCGTGTTCCGTGCCAGCGATGCGGTGCCGGCGTACTGCAGCATCGTCGGCGCCGGCCGCAACGGGTGCATCCTGCACTATCGCGACAACAACGGGCGTGCGCGCGACGGCGAGCTGGTGCTGATCGATGCGGGTGCTGAGTACCGTGGCTACGCCAGCGACATCACCCGTACCTTCCCGGTGAACGGGCGCTTCAGCGCCGAGCAGCGCGCGCTGCATGATCTGGTCGGCCAGGCCCAGGCGGCGGCGCTGGCCCAGGCCCGGCCCGGCGTACCCTACGAAGCCGGCCACCTGGCGGCGGTGCAGACGCTGACCGAGGGCCTGCTGCGGCTCGGCCTGCTGAAGGGCACGCTGGAGAAGAATCTTTCCGAAGGCCTGTACCAGCGTTTCTACCGGCACAAGACCGGCCACTGGATCGGGCTGGATGTGCACGACGTGGGCGACTACCGCCTGGCCGGTGACTCGCGGCTGCTGGAGCCGGGCATGGCGTTCACCATCGAGCCGGGCCTGTACATCGGCGTGGACGATACGACGGTGGAGCCGCGCTGGCGTGGCATCGGCATCCGCACCGAGGACGATGTGCTGATCACCGACGATGGCCATCGCGTGCTGACCGAAGGGCTGGCGCGGAGTGCGGACGAGATCGAAGCGGTGATGGCGGGGTAAGGGTTATCGGCAGGGCTTGCAGCCCTGCACCCGCAGACGCAACAGCTGGAGCAACAGCAACAGCGGGCTATCCGTGGGATGGCGGGGCACTGTGGGTTTGCGGGGACGCCGTGAATCCATCCCTGGAGGCTTGGTCGCCGCATCCATGCGGCTCACACCCCGCAAACCCACAGTGCCCCGCCTTCGACAGCTGGCCGGTGGCTGTTGGTGGGTGTCGACCTTGGTCGACACAGAGCGAGCGCAGCGAGCGACCCGCTTTTGCTTTTCTTTCTTCTTTTCCGTGGTTGGATGCGCGCAGAAGACTGTCAGAGGTGGGGCGGGGGGGCATGCAGGGACGTACTTGCAGCGTCCCCTGCATGGCCTACCCGCCCCGCCAAGCGCGCATCACGCATGATGCCAGTCGACTAACAGTCGACTCTACCTGTGAGGCCAACCACGAGGGGCTCAGCCGTTGGCTGCCGCAAACTCCGGTCGCGTCAGGTTGTCCGCTTCGCCATCGGTGCACA
Source organism: Stenotrophomonas sp. RS-48 (assembly GCF_030053245.1). NCBI lineage: Bacteria > Pseudomonadati > Pseudomonadota > Gammaproteobacteria > Lysobacterales > Lysobacteraceae > Stenotrophomonas > Stenotrophomonas sp. RS-48. The sequence goes on along the minus strand of NZ_JASGBV010000032.1, from coordinate 23,226 downwards.
GCACTTCGTCCTCGATGCGGATGCCGCCATACGGACGGAAGAAGTCCACGCGCTCCCAGTTGATCGCATCGCCATGGCCGGCGTCCTTGACCTCGTTCAACAGCATGTCGATGAAGTACAGGCCCGGCTCGATGGTCACCACCATCCCCGGTTCCAGCACGCGGGTCAGACGCAGATAGGGATGACCCGCCGGACGTTCGATCCGGCCGCCTTCGTCGCTGGCGGCGAATCCGGCCACGTCATGCACCTGCAGGCCGATCAGATGGCCGATGCCGTGCGGGAAGAATGCGGCGCTGACGCCGGTTTCCAGCGCGGTCTGCGGCGATACCCTGATGACGCCGAAGTCCTTCAGAACGCCCATCAGCGACAGATGCGCGTCCACGTGCAGCGTCCTGTAATCAACGCCCGGGCGCACCGCCGCGCACATCTGCTGCTGGGCGGCATCGACGGCAGCGATCATCGCAGCGAATTCGTCGTGGCCGTGCGCCGCGTAGGTACGGGTGATGTCGCTGGCGTAGCCGTGCGCGCTGGCGCCGGCATCGATGAGGAAGCTGCGCAGCGGCTGCGGTGCCTTGCGGCCCAGTTCGGTGTAGTGCAGAACGGCGGCGTGCTCGTTCAACGCCACGATGTTGCCGTAGGGCAGTTCATTGGCGTCCTGGCCCACCGCTTGGCAGTACGCCATGTGGATGCTGAACTCGTCGGCACCGTTGCGGAACGCGGCTTCGGCGGCGCGATGGCCGCGCACGCCCAGCACCTGTGCCTGGCGCATCAGGGCGATTTCGTAGGGCGTCTTGCTGCCACGGTGCCATTCCAGGTAATTCACCACCGCCGGAGGATTGTTCGGCACGTGGCTGCCCAGTGCGCTCTGCGGCTCACCCAGGATCGCGCAGCGCGACGGATCGGCCGGCAGCAACGCCAGCGCTTCATCCGGCGTGCGGATGATGTGGATGTCGAAGTGCTCCACCCACCAGCCGCTCGGCGCGTCCGGCACTACGTGCCAGTAATCGAACGGCTGATGGAAGATCACCACCGGCCGCTTGCCGGGCGTAAACACGATCCAGCTGTTGGGCACGCGCGTCAGCGGCAACCATGCCTTGAACTGCGGATTCACCGCATAGGGATAGTCGCGATCATCAAACACCTGGTAGTGCAGGGTGCCGCTGGGCACCACGAGGTGATCAAAGCCGCCGCGCGCCAGCGCCTGCTCGGCGCGTCGGCACAGCACGGCCAGGTGATCGGGATACAGGGCGCCGGGGTCTTGCTGGATCATTGCGGTGGCTCGACACGGAAACGGCCCTAGATTCTGCCGCATACCGGCAGAAACCGCTGTGCCGGAACCGGCAGTCAGTCCGTCGAAAGCGGTCCTTCGTCGCTGTCTTCGCCTACCCACTGCCGCAGCAGCTGGCGGTGTTCGCGTGACAGGGTGAGGAACCGGAAGCCCACCCAGCTCTGTCCCGGGGCGTGCGCCGGCTCGCTCCACAACAGGTGCACGCCCACGTCGATGGCTGCCTGCTGGCCATCGCCCAGCGGCAGCGGGAAGCGGAACTGATACAGCGCGTCGTCGCGCAGCGCAGTGCTGGCCAGCATCAGCATGCCGGTTTCGGACACATTGCCAAGGCGACCGACCACGCAGTCGCGCATCTGGTCGGTCACCGGCACCAGGTCCGACACCTGGCGTCGGGGGGCGCGGCGGGTGTCCTGCGGCGGCGTCATGCTCATGCGGGGGTGTCCTGCGGGTTGCGGCCGGCAAGCGCACGCAGGGCGCCCAGGCTGGCCTTCCAGGCGCGGTCGACCAGCCGGCCCTTGTCTTCGGTGACCAGATGCGCACGCCCAGCGCTGATCTGCCGCGCCAGGCTGTCGAGGTCGGTTTCGGCAATCTTCTGCCCGCGCGGATTGACGAACAGCACATGGCCGGTCAGCAGGCTGTACCAGGACAGGCGCTGGCGGCGAAGCGTGCCGTCGCCGTTGTCGATGTCGAACCAGCTGCCGAAGGGCAGGGAGCACAGCTGCTCGTAGGCGGCCTCCTCCGCACTGCTGCGTGGCGCGGCAGGGGCGGACGCACTGCGGCTGTCGGTGTGCTCGCCCAGCCGGGCGCGGGCCTTCAGCCGCGCGCTGAGTTCGGTACGCGACGTGCTGTCGTCCTCGCCCCCGGGCGTGGCCAGGCGACGGGCCACCGCTGAGGCTTCCTCGGCGTGATAGCCCACCTGCAGCAGCGCGGCCTCCACATCGGCGGCCAAGGCGCCATCGGTGCCATCGACGCCGTTGGCGGCGGTTGCAGTAACGGCCGCGATGCGCTCGGTCTGCTGCAGCCGCTCCTGCCACTGGGGCGAGTCCTCGCCATGGCGCAGCCGGGTCAGGGTCAGCGCGTCGGACCAGGCCTGGCGCAGCAGGGTCTGGACGAAGCGCGGCGGCTGCTGCGTGCTGCAGCACTGCTCGATCTGGGCGCTGGCCTGGCGCCGCGCGAGTTCCAGGCGCTCCCTGCCGCGCGCGGCTTCGACGTGGCGGCGTTCGGCCAGTTCGGCGCGATGGGCGGCCGCGCGCTGGTGCTGCTGCACCTCTTCGTTGGCAGCAGCGAAGGCTTCCGGCGTGCGTGCATCCTCGCCGAGCAGGCTCTGCACGCTCTGTGCCATGCGCTGCAGAAACTGCGGATCGACGTCGTCGTCCCCCAGCCAGCGGGCACCGGCTTCGGCGATATGGTTGAGCAGCTCGCGCGCAGGATGCTCGTCGCGTACGAAGAAGCCCGGATCGGCCATCGCTGCACGTGCCAACGGTACCTGCAGGCGCGCCAGCAGGGCGGCGGGCACCGGGTCCGGGCGCTGCTGCTGCTGGATCTGCTGCATCAACAGGCGCAGCAGGTCCAGGTTGTCGCGATCATGGCTGCCGATCTGCGCATGCGGGCCATGCTCGCTGCGCAGCTGCGCGACCACGGCGGCCTGCAGGTCGACCACACCGGTAGCGGCGCTGGCCTGGTTTTGCAGCCTTGCCAATACCGCATCGACGGCAGCAGTCGGTACCGCAGGCGCGTCTGCCGCCGGGGTGGTACGCGCGCGCTGCAGCAGGTCGTGCAGCAGGGTGCCGGTGGCGGTGGTCAGCCCGGGGGTCGCTGCAGCGGATGCGGAACCGGACTGGAAGGCATCCTGCATCAGGGTCGACCAGGAGCCGGCAGGCAGGTTCTCGCCCCAGCCGGTCATGGGGGCCGCCGCGCGCCTGGCTGGCTGCGTGGCACGGCCGCCGGCGACGGACTGGGTGATGATCCGTCGCGTACTCGACGAGCGGGCCAGATACGGGGTGTAGACCAGGCCCGGCAGCACGCCCTGCTGGGCGAGCAGGGCATTGGCCCGATCAAGCAGGTCGCCCAGACGTTCCAGCACCTGGCGCTCGAAACTGCGATACAGCGCCAGTTGCACCTCTGCCCCGAGGCCATCCTGTTCGGCGACCCTGCGCACCATCGCGCACAGCGCCTGTGGTGCCAGCGGAAGGGTATCGGCTTCGAACGCAGGCGCCGCAGCCAGCACGCCCAGGCGCTGGCCGAGCAGGTTCAGGGCGTTGGCTGAGCGCTGCGTCTCGCGCCGGACCATTTCGGTGAGCAGCAGTTCGCGGTCGACCTCGTGCTCGTCGACCAGCGACAGGCCGATCGTGCCCGGCAGTGCGGGCGGTGGTGCTGCTGCCGTGAAGGCGGTCGGTTCGCGCAGCCGCGCCAGTGCCTCGGCCACCGCATCGAGCATGCGCTCGCTGAAGTGGCCGGCGAAGGCATGCAGTTGGCTACGCTGCGCCATCAGTTCAGCCTGCTGCTGCGGACTGCGCGCGCGGTCGGCATCGTGCAACAGAAGTTGTTCCAGCGCTTCGACGGTCAGGATCAGCGGCGCGGTCAGTGCCTGCCGGCACAGGCCGGTCAACGCCCCCAGCAGTTCACGTACCCGCGGTGGCAGGTCGGTGCTGGCTAGGCGGGCAGCGTCGGTGGCGGAGAGGGAGAAGACAGCTGACATCGGCGTGCGGTACCCGGATTCCCGCGGAGCGATCCTGTGAATTTACCGTGTCGGCCGAGGCCGGCGCTACTTTAGTGTGAATGCACACGCTGCACGCCGGGCATGGCCCGCCGCTACCGCATGCTGGCCGCTGGGTGGCGCCGGGCCATGCCCGGCGGATGCGACGGGGCGCTCATTCGTCCAGGAACAGGCTCACCACATCATTGGTGAAACGGCGGCCCAGTTCGGTCGGGCGGACCTGGCCATCGGCCGTCTCCAGCCAGCCGCGCTGCACGGCCTCGGCCAGCGGTGCGTCGAGCACGCTGCGCGGCAGGCCGGTGCGCGATTCAAAATCACGCAGGCTGAAGCCCTCGTGCAGGCGCAGCAGGTTGAGCATGTACTCGAACGGAAGCCGCGCGGGCGTGATCACGTCATCGCCACCGAACGACGCCGGGGTGCCAGCGCTGTCCAGGTAGGCCTGCGGATGCTTGAGCTTCCAGCGCCGCAGCACGTGCTCTTCGGCGCCGGAACTGATCTTGCCGTGTGCACCGGCGCCGATGCCCAGGTAATCGCCGAAGCGCCAGTAGTTCAGATTGTGCGCGCTCTGCCGGCCGGGGCGCGCGTAGGCGCTGACCTCGTACTGGCCGAAGCCGGCCTGCGCCAGCAGCGCCTGGCAGTGTTCCTGCATGTCCCAGGCGTTGTCTTCATCGGGAATGCCCTGCGGCGGGCGCGCGAAGAACACCGTGTTCGGTTCCAGGGTCAGCTGGTAGTGCGAGATGTGCGCCGGCTGCAGTGCAAAGGCGCGCTCGAGGTCCGATTCGGCACCGGCCAGCGTCTGCTCGGGCAGTGCGTACATCAGGTCGATGTTGAAGTTGTCGTACCCCGCATCCTGGGCCATCTTCACCGCACGCTCGGCTTCGCCACTGTCGTGGATGCGGCCCAGCCGCTTCAGCGCGTCGTCGTCGAAGCTCTGGATGCCGAAGCTCAGGCGGTTCACGCCAGCCGCGCGGTAGCGGTCGAAGCGGCCATGCTCGGCGGTGCCGGGATTGGTTTCCAGCGTGATCTCGGCGTTCGGCGCGAAGCGCAGGCGGGCGCTGGCCTGCTGCAGGAAGCGATCGATCGCCTCCGGCGGGAACAGGCTGGGCGTGCCACCACCGAAGAACACGCTGTGCACCACCCGGCCCCAGACCAGCGGCAGGTCCTGGTCCAGGTCGCGCAGCAGTGCATCGATGTAGGCCTCGAACGGCAGCTCGCCCTTGGCCTGGTGCGAGTTGAAATCGCAGTACGGGCATTTGCGCACGCACCACGGCAGGTGCACGTACAACGACAGCGGCGGTGGCACCAGTCGCGGTGGGCTGTCGTGGTCAGCGGAGCAGGCTTCGCCGGGCAGGTGGTTGCAGTGGTCGTGGGCGTGCGGCATGGGCTTCATCGGTAGTGCCGGCCGCTGGCCGGCTTCCCTGGTTCGATCGGATGGCTTCAGTACAGCGTCGCCAGCTGCTGCTTGAGCTGCTGCAGGGCAATGGCACGGTGGCTGATGGCGTTCTTCAGGGCCGGCTCCATTTCCGCAGCAGTCAGGCCGTGGGTGGTGTCCAGGAATACCGGGTTGTAGCCAAAACCGTTCGTGCCACGCAGTTCGCGGATGATCTGCCCTTCCCAGCGGCCCTCGCAGATCAGCGGCTGCGGGTCGGTGGCGTGGCGCAGGAGCACGATCACCGCATAGAAGCGGGCGCTGCGCTGGCCATCGGGGATGTCGGCCATCGCGTCCAGCAGCTTGGCGTTGTTGGCGGCGGCATTGGTCGGGTGGCCGGCATAGCGCGCGCTGTACAGGCCGGGTGCGCCGCCGAGCGCATCGACGATCAGCCCCGAATCATCCGCCAGCGCCGGCAGGCCGGTCGCTTCGCAGGCCGCGCGCGCCTTCAGCAGCGCGTTCTCGACGAAGGTCAGGCCGGTCTCGTCGACGTCGCCCAGGCCCAGTTCGGCGGCCGAGGTGATCTGCAGCGGCAGGTCGGCAAGGATCTCCTGCATCTCCACCAGCTTGCCGGCGTTGTGGCTGGCCAGTACCAGTTTCTTCATTGACGGGGCTCCAGCAGGTCCCAGGTGTTGCCATACAGATCGCGGAACACCGCGACCGTTGCATAGGGTTCTTCGCGCGGCGATTCCAGGAACTCCACCCCGGCGGCCAGCATCGCCGCATGGTCGCGGTGGAAGTCGTCGGTGTTGAGGAAGAACGCAACGCGCCCACCGGTCTGGTTGCCGATGCGGCTGCGCTGTTCCTCGTCACTGGCGCGCGCCAGCAGCAGGGCGGCGGCGCTGCCGTCGGTCGGTCCGACCACGACCCATCGCTTGTGGCCCTGGTCGATGTCCTCCAGCAGTGCGAAGCCGAGCTTGCCGGTATACCAGGCGATGGCCTCGTCATAGTCGGCCACCACCAGGGTGGTCAGGGCAAGGCGCCGGTTCATGCCGACAGCGCCGCCTGCTGTGCGGCCAGCAGTTCGTTCACGCCCTTTTCGGCCAGTCCCAGCAGCGCGTCCAGTTCATCGCGGCGGAAGGCATGGCCTTCGGCAGTGCCCTGCAGCTCGATGAAGCCACCGCCATCGTTCATCACCACGTTCATGTCGGTGTCGCAGTCGCTGTCTTCGGCGTAGTCCAGGTCCAGCACCGGAGTGCCGCGGTAAACGCCCACCGACACCGCTGCCACCGCACCCAGGATCGGGTTGCGCTTGATCTCGCCGCGCTTGATCAGCACGTTCACGGCGTCGACCAGGGCCACGTAGGCGCCGGTGATGGCCGCGGTGCGGGTGCCGCCGTCGGCCTGCAGCACGTCGCAGTCCAGGGTGATGGTGCGTTCGCCGAGGGCATTGCGGTCCACGCAGGCGCGCAGGCTGCGGCCGATCAGGCGCTGGATCTCCAGCGTGCGGCCGCCCTGCTTGCCACGCGCCGCTTCACGGTCGCTGCGGGTGTGGGTGGCGCGCGGCAGCATGCCGTACTCGGCGGTCACCCAGCCTTCGCCCTTGCCGCGCAGGAAGCCCGGAACCCGGTTCTCGACGCTGGCCGTGCACAGCACGCGGGTTTCACCGAAGCACACCAGTACCGAGCCTTCGGCGTGGCGGGTGAAGCCGCGTTGGATGACGACCGGGCGGAGCTGGTCGGGCTGGCGGCCACTGGGGCGGGAATCGGACATGATGCGGGTTCCGTAAGGGCGGGGAGTACGCCGCCATGCCCGCGACCTTCACGGGGCGGGCAGGGGGGCTCTGGTGAGGGCGCTAGGGTACCATTCCCCCTTTGCACGCACCGGACACATTCCATGATTCGAAGCATGACCGCCTACGCGGGTGGCGAGCGGGTCACCCCGTGGGGCACGCTGGGCTGCGAGCTGCGCTCGGTCAACCACCGCTTCCTGGAGGTCGGCACCCGCCTGCCTGAAGAGCTGCGGGCATTGGAGCCGCAGCTGCGCGAGCGCATCGCCGCGCGCCTGAGCCGCGGCAAGCTGGATCTGGTGCTGCGACTGCGTGCGCCGGACGCGGCGGGGAATCTGCAGGTCGATGAGGCCCTGCTGGGCCAGCTTGGGCATCTGGCCCACCGCCTGACGTCGGATTTTCCCAACCTGCAGGTGAGCTTCACCGATCTGCTGCAGCTGCCGGGCGTGACCCGGGGCGAGGCCACCGATGCGGCGGCCCTGCAGGTCGAGGCGCTGGCCTTGCTGGATCAGGTGCTGGACGGATTCGTCGAGGCCCGCGAGCGCGAGGGCGGCAAGCTCGCCGCGGCCATTGCCGAGCGCGTGGATGGCATCGAGCGCATCGCGGGTGACGTCCGCACGCTGATTCCCGCCATCCGTGATGGCCAGCGTGCCAAGCTGGCTGCGCGCCTGGCCGATCTGCCGCATCCGGTCGATCCCGGCCGCGCTGAGCAGGAGCTGGTGCTGTGGCTGCAGAAGCTGGATGTGGATGAGGAGCTGGACCGCCTGTCGAGCCACATCGTCGAGATCCGCCGCGTGCTCACGCAGCGCGAGCCGGTCGGCCGCCGCCTGGACTTCCTGCTGCAGGAGTTCAATCGCGAAGCCAACACGCTGGGCTCGAAGTCGGTGGACAGCCGCACGTCCAATGCCGCGGTCGAGCTGAAGGTGCTGATCGACCAGATCCGCGAGCAGGTGCAGAACATCGAGTGATGCTGCGGGGCGCCTTCGGGCGCCCTCATCGTTTCAGCGCACGCTGACGCCGGCAGGCCCCGCCAGCAGGTGGCCGATCACCGCGGCTTGGGCAAACCCGGCGTCGGCAAAAACGGCTTTCACCGCATCCACGGCGTCCGCTGCGCAGGATACGAGCAGGCCGCCGCTGGTCTGCGGGTCGGTCAGCAGTGGCTGCCAGTGGGCGGCCACGCCTTCGGCGAAATGCACCTGGCCGCCATACGAGGCCCAGTTGCGGTTGGATGCGCCGGTAACGCAGCCACGTTGCAGCAGGTCCAGGGTCTGCGGCAGCAGAGGCACCTGTGTGCTGTCCACCTCGGCGGCGACCCCGCTGGCACGGCACACCTCCAGCAGATGGCCGAGCAGGCCGAAGCCGGTGACGTCGGTCATGGCATGCACGCCGTCCAGCGCGGCAAGGGGCAGGCCCACGCTGTTCAGGCGGGTGGTCGACTCGACCATCTGCCGGTAGCCCTCGGCATTCAGCACTTCTTTCTTCAGCGCCGACGAATACACGCCCACGCCCAATGGCTTGCCCAGCACCAGCACATCGCCGGTTCGGGCATCGGCATTGCGCTTGAGCCGCTGCGGATCCAGCACGCCGATCGCGGCCAGGCCATAGATCGGCTCCACCGAGTCGATGCTGTGGCCCCCGGCCACCACGATGCCGGCGTCGGCACAGGCACGTTCGCCGCCCTGCAGGATGCCGCGGATCGTGTCCTGTGGCAGCGTATTGATGGGCATGCCGACGATGGCCAGTGCGAACAGCGGCCGCGCGCCCATCGCATACAGGTCCGACAGCGCATTGGTGGCGGCGATGCGGCCGAAGTCGAACGGGTCATCGACGATCGGCATGAAAAAGTCGGTGGTGGCGACGATCGCCTGGCGATCATCAAGCCGGTAGACCGCGGCATCGTCACTGGTCTCGCGGCCGACCAGCAGTTCGGCCGGCGCAGGGAACGCCGGGGTGCCCCGCAGCAGTTCGGCCAGCACGCCGGGTGCGATCTTGCAGCCACAACCGCCGCCGTGGGCCAGCGAAGTCAATCGCTGCGGAGCCTCGGCCGACGGGGGGAGTGGGGACTGCACATGCGAGGCCATGCCGGCATCTCCTGCAGGAACACGAATGGCGGAAGGCAGCAGGAGTCGAACCTACCAGGGAGCGATCGACGCCCCCTGCTGGGTTTGAAGCCCAGCCGCATGCCCGGATGCGCATGCCTTCCGAAGGTACGGCGGTACCGGTGCAGTCAACCGTGGGCGGTGTTCCATTGCAGGTCGCCGCGCGGCCGATGCTGGTCACCGACGCGTCGAGTGTAGCCAACGCGATTGAAGAACTCCAAGATCTGGATGCTGCGCTTGCGGCCCAGACCGATGGCATCGCGGAATGCTGCAGCATCCACCATGCCGGTTGCCTGTGACAGCCGGGCGACCGTTGCCGCCAGCGCGTCGATGCGGGCCGGTGCGTAGAACAGGTCCGGCACCACCTGGAACAGCTCGCCGCGCGCTGCGGCGCGACGCAGGACCGCACGCATCTCCTCCTCGGCGAAGCCGAGATCGGCCGCAAGCGTGCGCACCCAGGGCGGATCGAAACCACCGGCATCCAGACGCGGGAGCACGCGTTCGAGAAGCGCGCGCTCGCGTTCCGGCGGCGCATGGTCGTGGCCTGGCAGCCGCCACCACGCGCCCACGCGCTGCAACGCGCCATCGTCGAACAGGTCCTGCAGCAGTGCGTTCCAGAGACTGGTCGAGAGCGCGGGCAGGGTGCTGCGCTGCAGGCGCCCGCTGTCGACACCGGGCTCGTCCGGCCGTCGCTCGTGCCAGTCATGCAGCGAGCGGATCACCTGTGCGCGCAGCGCCTGCCAGTGCAAGGCGAGGATGATCACGGTGTCCTCGCGGGTGGCGATGCGCCGGGCATCTGCAGGGAGATCGATCTGTGCGGCCTCACGCCGGCAGTAGCGTTGCAGGGCGGCCAGCGCGATGCCGGCCGGTGCCTGCTGCAGCAGCGGCCCGACGCCGGCGCCGGCCGCGAGCTGTTCAAGGGCTGCCAACCACGCCCGGCGTGCCGGGCTGCGCCGACGTCGTTGCGGTGGATCGGGATCGAGCACGGTGCCGCCGCCCAGCGTATGCGCTGCAGCCGAATCGCGGGCGATGAAGCGATCGCCGCACATCGCGCAGACCGGGGCATCGAACACCAGCTGCACCAGCTGGCCGTTGCCACTGTCTTCATCCTCCAGCAGCACCACATGGGCCTGCCGGTGCATCGTGCCCCAGTGGATGTGCAGCGGTGTCCAGTCGCGCAGGGGCCGCACCTGTGCCGCAAGGCGAAGGCGTACGTCGACGCGGGTGGTGGCCTGCAGCGCGCGCGGATCGGCGATCCAGTCGCCGCGGGTGATGCCGTCGCGGGCGATGGCGGCCAGGTTCAGGGCACAGCGCTGTCCCGCGGCAGCCTGTCCACTGGCCTGGTTCTGCGCATGGATGCTGCGGATGCGCACGTCGATGGCGGTCGGCATCAACTGCAGATGCGCGCCGACCGCGGCCACGCCGCCCTGTACCGCGCCGGTGACCAGTGTGCCGTGACCGGCCAGCGAGAACACGCGATCCACCGGCATGCGGAACAGCTCGCTGCGGCGCTGGGCCGTCCGGAGGCTGTCGTTAGCGGCGGCCCACGCATGCAGGTGGGCGCGCAGCGCATGGATGCCGGCATCCGCGCTGTCGGTGCTGTTGCAGGCGAATACTGCAGACCCCTGCAGCGGTGTGCCGGCCAGCAGGGCAACGATCTCCGCTTCGGCCTCGGCAATGCGCGCCGCATCCACACGGTCGATCTTGGTCAATGCCACTGCAGCGCGGTCCACACCCAGCAGCTGCAGGATCGACAGATGCTCACGGGTCTGCGGCATCACGCCGTCATCGGCGGCGATCACCAGCAGCGCCACATCGATGCCGGTGGCACCGGCCACCATCGTGTGCACGAAGCGCTCGTGACCCGGCACATCGACGAAGCCCAGCATCGCCGGAGGCCCCTCTCCGCGTGCGGCCTCCACCGGCACATAGGCATACCCCAGTTCTATGGAGATGCCGCGCGCGCGCTCTTCCTGCAGGCGATCGGTTTCGATGCCGGTCAGTGCCCGCACCAGGCTGGTCTTGCCATGGTCGATATGCCCGGCGGTACCGACGATCATGCCTGCAGCGCGCTCCACTGGGCGAGGAAAGCAGCCTCATCCCCGTACTCAAGCCCGCGCAGGTCAAGCCACAGCGCATCCTCGGCAATGCGCCCGAGCACCGGCCGTGGCAGGCCGCGCAGGCGCTTGGCCAGCCGGTCCAACCCGGCAGCTGCAGCGACGCGGATGCGCAGGCCGGCGCTGGCCAGTTGCGCCTGTGGCTGCGCGCCACTGCCGACCTGGCTGTACATCGGCACCGCTTCAACCGCGTAATGCGCGGCCAGCGCCTGCTGCACGGAAGGCAGCAGGCGCTGTGCCTGCGCATGGATGTCTCCCTGTTCGCGGGACAGCGTGCGCAGGGTCGGCAGCCGCTGCGGCAGCAGTTCCGGTTCGCGGTACAGCGCCAGTACCGCTTCCAGCGCGGCCAGGCCCATCTTGTCCATACGAAGGGCGCGCTTGAGCGGATTGCGGTTGATGCGTGCGATGAGGTCGGCGCGGCCGGCAATGATCCCGGCCTGCGGTCCACCGAGCAGCTTGTCGCCGCTGAACGAGACGAGGTCGGCGCCCCCCGCCAGCGTTTCCTGCACTGTAGGTTCGCGCGGTAGACCGTGGGCAGACAGGTCGCACAGGCTGCCACTGCCAAGGTCCACCGCCAGTGGCAGCCCGTGCCCGTGCGCGATCGATGCCATCCGTGCAGTATCGACCTTGGCGGTGAAGCCGGTGATGGCGTAGTTGCTGGCGTGCACTTCCATCAGCAGCGCGGTGCGCGTGCCGATGGCGCTGTCGAAGTCGGCCGGATGGGTGCGGTTGGTGGTGCCCACTTCGCGCAGCCGCGCACCGGCGCTGCGCATTACATCGGGAATTCGGAAGGCGCCGCCGATTTCCACCAGTTCGCCCCGCGACACGATTACCTCGCGGCGATTGGCCAGGCTGTTGAGCAGCAACAGGACTGCTGCTGCGTTGTTGTTGACCACGGTCGCCGCTTCGGCGCCGGTCAGTTCGCAGACCAGTGCCCGCACGCGCGCATCGCGGTCCCCCCGACGGCCCAGGGCGATGTCGAATTCCAGATCCACCGGCGCCGTCATCGCGCGGGTCACTGCGCGTACCGCGGCGTCCGGCAACAGCGCGCGGCCGAGATTCGTATGCAGCACCGTGCCGGTGAGGTTGAATACCGGCTGCAGATCCAGGCGTGCATCGGCTGCCAGCGCCGACTGCAGGGCCGCGACCACGCCGGGTTCCGCGACGGCCCGCTGCAGCTGTTCGGGTGACAGCTGGCCGCGGCCGCTGCGCTCGCGCAACCCCTGCACGTGCTCGCGCAGTAGATGGGCGATGCGGCTGCGGCCGTGGTCCCTGATCAGCGTCGACAACGCCGGCAGGCGCAGCAGGCGGTCCAGCGAGGGCAGGGCGCTGGCCGGGGCGGTGGGGGCGTGCACGCGAGGCATCGGTTCAGTCGCCGTCGGACTGCCAGAGCAGCGGATTCTGGCTGGCGCGCATGTAGCCTTCCTCGCCCAGCAACAGATCCAGCGCCAGCGTGCCGAGGTCGTCGGCGACCGGCTCCAGCGCCGGATCCTTCTCCAGATACAGAATCTTGCGGTAGCTGTGGCAGTGATCGCAGGTCTCGGCGCGGATCGCGCCTTCACGCACCACCTCGCCTGCATCGCCGTCGACCTCGGCCAGCGCGCGATAGGCGATGTCCTTGCCGGCCGCGCCGCATTGGCTGCACTGCACGCGCACGTAGTGCCACTGGCAGGCGCACAGCGAGCACGACAGATAGCGGTAGGAGGCGTAGGGTGGGCGCGCCTGCACCACACTGGCCACCGGCAACGAGCCGCACAGCGGGCACAGCCCGGGTGCATCGGCAAGCGGTTTCAGGTCGGTGGGGCGGAAGCTGGCCGCGAGTACGGCCCAGTACACCTGCAGCGCGTTCATCACCAGCAGGGCAGCGACCGCGTCCAGCGACGGTGCGTCGTCGCGCTCCAGCACCGCATGCGCCTGTGCATCCAGCCAGGCGTCAGCGGCCGCGGCAACCCGTTGCAGTTCCTGTCGGGTCTCCGCAGGCAGCCCGGCTTCATCGGCGCAGTGCCGGCACAGCGCGCGCAACCAGTCGCGCCATCGACCATCGAGCTGAAGTGTGTTGGCGGGCCGCAATGGCATGCCGGCGCTGGCCGCCGCGCTCGACTGCTGCGCGCGGGCCTGCGCCTGCAGCGCCTCGCGTTGCTGCGGCGTCAGTTCGTCCAGCAGCGCCTGTTGTGCATCGGCCAGTGCCGCCAGCAGCTGCAGGTAGCCACCGATGGCACTGCGTCCGGCCAGGCTGCGCAGCCGGTCCGCACGTCCGCCGAACAGCGAGGCGGCATCCGGCAGAATGATGCGCGGGACATCGCGCGAGGCCAGCGTCTCGATCTCACCGGGTTCAAGGATGCGTTGCGCCATGCGGGGCCAGCCGGAAGAACCAGGCTCCATCCTCGCCGTTGTCGACGCTGGCGTCCAGCGTGTTGCCGGCCACCTGAAAGGTCGGGGTCAGATCCGTTTTCCAAAGGAAAACGGATCTGACCCCATCGGTTGTTGCCGTGTTCATCGTGTCGACCAAGGTCGACACCCACCAACAGCAGCGGGACCCACCCCGCCATCCGGCGGCAACCTGCTTTTGACGTTGACGTTGACGTTGACGTTGATCCGGCGGGTGCAGGGCCGCAGGCCCTGCCGTTACCCCTCTCCGCGCCGCCCGCGCAGGATGTCCCTGAACCACTGCCGATGGTGCTTGTAGGCCCACCCATAGGTCACCTTGCCCTGGGTCATCGCGCGCACCGAACCCTTGATCCAGATCGCGGCATAGATGTGCACCACGATGGCGCATACCAGTACCCAGCCAAACAGTGCGTGCACCAGCACCGAAAAACGGATCACGCCGATCGGGAACAGATGGCTGAAATACTGCCGCCAGATCACGAAGCCGGTCAGCAGCAACGCTGAAAGGCAGCCGATGATCGCCCAGAACAGCAGTTTCTGGCCGGCGTTGAAGCGGCCAACCGGTGGCAGTGTCTCATCCTCGTTGCGCAGCACTTCGCGCATGCCGCGCAGCCACGCGCGGTCGTCGGCGGTAGGCAGGTTGTCACGCCACATGCGCAAGGCAAGCAGGGCGAAGCCCACCACCATGGCCAGGCCGACGAAGGGATGCAGGATGCGTGTCCACGGCCCGCCACCGAACAGCGCCGTCAACGGGAACAGCGCAGGGTGGAACAGGGCCAGGCCGGACAGCGCGGTCAGCACGAAGCAGATCGCCACGATCCAGTGGTTGATGCGGGTCGGAGCGCGGTAGCGCACGATCTGGCGGGGGTGCGGGGCGTACTTCATGGCCGCTGCTCCTCTTCGATCTTCTTTGCTTCGTGCTCGGCCTGCTCTTCCTCCTCATCGTTGACCGTGTTGCGGCCGATGCCGATGTAGTGCAGGAAGCCCACGAAGGCTGTCGCGGCGATTGCCAGCACGCCCAGCGGCTTGGCCACCCCCTTCCAGACCTCGACCATGGGGCTGATGCGCGGGTCCTTGGGCAGGTCGGCGTACAGCTCCGGCTTGTCCACGTGCTGCAGCACGTACATCACGTGGGTGCCACCGACGCCCTGCGGGTCGTACAACCCGGCATTCTCGTAGCCGCGTGACTTCAGGTCCTCGACGCGGCCGGCGGCATGCTCGGTCATCGCCTGCTTGCTGCCGAACGTGATCGCCCCGGTCGGGCAGGTCTTCACGCACGCCGGCTCCTGGCCCACGGCCACACGGTCCGAGCACAGCGTGCACTTGTAGGCCTTGTGGTCCTTCTTTGAGATCCGCGGCACGTCGAACGGGCAGCCGGTCACGCAGTAGCCGCAGCCGATGCAGTTCTCCTCCTGGAAATCGACGATGCCGTTGGCGTACTGGATGATCGCGCCCGGCGACGGGCAGGCTTTCAGGCAGCCCGGGTCGCTGCAGTGCATGCAGCCCTCCTTGCGGATCAGCCACTCCAGCTTGCCCTTCTCGTCCTCGTACTCGCGGAACTTCATGACCGTCCACGACTGGTCGCTCAGGTCCGGCGGGTTGTCATAGCTGCCGACGCAGCTGCCGACCTCGTCGCGCAGGTCGTTCCACTCCATGCAGGCGACCTGGCAGGCCTTGCAGCCGATGCACTTGCTCACGTCGATCAGTTTGGCGACCTGTCCGGTGTGGGCACCGCGCGCCTGCGGCGAGGGCGTGGTGGTGGCCGAGCGGCGGATGATGTCCAGCGATTGCAGTGACATGGCGTGTCTCCTACACCTTCTCGACCTTGACCAAGATGCACTTCGATTCAGGCGTCTGCGAATTGCCGTCACCGATGGCGTTGGTCAGCGTATTGGCGATGTAACCGGGCTTGGCAGCGCCCAGGAAGCCCCAGTGGATCGGCACGCCCACCTGGTGCACCGTCCTGCCATCGATCTGCAGTGCCTTGATGCGCTTGGTCACCATCGCCACGGCTTCGATGTGGCCACGCTTGGAGCTGACC
The DNA here is from genome assembly GCF_030053245.1 of Stenotrophomonas sp. RS-48. Taxonomy (NCBI): domain Bacteria; kingdom Pseudomonadati; phylum Pseudomonadota; class Gammaproteobacteria; order Lysobacterales; family Lysobacteraceae; genus Stenotrophomonas; species Stenotrophomonas sp. RS-48. The sequence continues at coordinate 7,419 of NZ_JASGBV010000032.1, read as the reverse complement.
CGCACGCGACTGCCGTTGCCGATGCCCAGCTCTTCGGCCAGGGCTGCGCCGATCTCGACGAACTGCTCCGGCTGGATGATGGCGTTGAGCTTGCCGTGCTTGGTCCAGAAGTGGAAATGCTCGGTCAGCCGGTAGGTGGTGGCCACGTGCGGGAACTCGTCCGGCGAGCCGATCTGCGCGCGGTCGCTGTCGAACACGCGCGCGGCCGGATTGTTCAGCGTCAGCGCCTGGCCCGGGCTCAGCGGGTTGCTGCGCAACGGCGTGTCGAAGGGCTCGTAGTGTTCCGGGAACGGGCCTTCGGCCATGCCGGCCTTGGCGAAGAAGCGGGCGATGCCCTCGGGGTTCATGATGAACGGGCCCATCCCGCCGGCCGGGTCTTCATCGGCCTTGAAGTCGGGCACGTCGATGTTGCCCCAGTTCCTGCCGTTCCAGGCGAGCAGGGTGCGTCGTGGATCGAACGGCTGCCCGGCGACGTCGCACGAGGCGCGGTTGTACATCACGCGGCGGTTGGCGGGCCACGCCCAGGCCCAGCCCAGCGTGTTGCCGATACCGGTGGGATCGCTGTTGTCGCGCCGTGCCATCATGTTGCCGGTCGGCCCCCACGCACCGATGTAGATCCAGCAGCCGGAAGACGTGCTGCCGTCGTCGCGCAGGTCGCCGAACGCGGCCAGCTGTTCGCCGGCCTTGCGCACCAGCCGGGTCGGGTCCTTCGGATCGAACACGTCCACCAGTGCCTTGCCGTTGTACTCCATCGCCAGTTCTTCCGGCGTCGGCAGTTTCGGGTCGGCGTAATTCCAGGCGAGGTCGCGCACCGGCTCCCACCACGCGCCGCCGTCCTTCTCGTACAGCGCCTTGATGCGGTGGAACAGCTCGGACATGATCTCGATGTCGCTGCGCGCTTCGCCCGGTGCGTTGGCGCCCTTCCAGTGCCATTGCAGCCAGCGCGAGGAGTTCACCACCGCGCCGTTCTCCTCGGCGAACGAGGTGGTCGGCAGGCGGAACACTTCGGTCTGGATCGTGCTCGGGTCGACGTCGTTCAGTGCGCCATGGTTCTGCCAGAAGGCGATGGTTTCGGTTTCCAGCGGGTCCATGCTGACCATGAACTTCAGCTTGGAGAACGCGCTGATCAGCTTGCCCTTGTTCGGTGCCGAGGCCAGCGGGTTGAAGCCCTGGCAGATGTAGCCATGGATCCTGCCTTCGTTCATCAGCTCGTAGGCCTGCAGCATGTCGTAGGGCTTGTCGAGCTTGGGCAGGTGATCGAAGCACCAGTTGTTGTCGGCGGTGGCGGCATCGCCCCACCACGACTTCATCAGACTGACATGGAACTTCGGGTAGTTCTGCCAGAACGACATCTGGTTGGCGCGCAGCGGCTTCTGCGTGCGCTTGGCGATGTAGGCGTTGTAGTCCTGCTCGTCCTGCCTGGGCAGTGTCAGGTAGCCCGGCAGCAGGTCGGACATCAGGCCGATGTCGGTCAGGCCCTGGATGTTGGAATGCCCACGCAGGGCGTTCATGCCGCCGCCGGCCACGCCGATGTTGCCCAGCAGCAGCTGCACCATCGTGCCGGCGCGCACGTTCTGCGCACCGACGGAGTGCTGCGTCCAGCCCAGCGCGTACAGGATGGTCATCGCCTTGTCCTTGCCGGCGGTGGACGCGATCATGTCCCAGATCTGGCGGATGCTGTCGGCGGGCGTACCGCAGATGCGTTCGACCATCTCCACGGTATAGCGTGCGTAGTGCTGCTTGAGCAGGTTGTAGACGCAGCGCGGGTCCTTCAGCGTCGGGTCGCTGCGTACGTAACCGTCGTCGCCATACAGGTAGTCCCAGCTGGAGCGGTCGTAGCTGCGCTTCTGCGGGTCATAGCCCGAGTACAGGCCGTCGGTGAAGGCGAATTCGTCTTTCACCAGGAACGACATGTCGGTGTAGTTCAGCACGTACTCGTGCTGGATGCGGTCCTCGGCCAGCAGGTAGTTGATCAGGCCACCCAGGAACACGATGTCGGTGCCGGTGCGGATCGGCGCGTAGACATCGGCCACCGCGGCCGAGCGGTTGAAGCGTGGATCGATGACGATCAGGCGGGCCTTGTTGTGTGCCTTGGCCTCGGTCACCCATTTGAACCCGCACGGGTGTGCCTCGGCGGCATTGCCACCCATGATCAGGATCAGGTCGGCATTCTTGATGTCGACCCAGTGATTCGTCATCGCACCTCGGCCTAGCGTCGGGGCAAGACCTGCCACCGTCGGGCCGTGTCAGACACGTGCCTGGTTGTCGAATGCGAGCATTCCAAGCGAGCGGACGACCTTGTGGGTCAATACCGCGGTTTCATTGCTGGTGGCCGAGGCCGCCAGCATGCCGGTGGTCAGCCAGCGGTTGACCGTCTGCCCCGCCTCGTTCTTCTGCACGAAGTTGGCGTCGCGGTCTTCCTTCATCAGCCGCGCGATGCGGTCCAGAGCGTCGTCCCAGCTCAGGCGCTTCCATTCGTTCGTACCCGGTGCACGGTATTCCGGGTAGAGCAGGCGCGATTTGCTGTGGATGATGTCGGCCAGGCCGGCGCCCTTCGGGCACAGCGTGCCACGGTTGACCGGATGGTCCGGGTCGCCCTCGATGTGGAAGATGCTCGGCTCGGCGTTCTTGGCGCCATCGCCGAGGCTGTACATCAGGATCCCGCAGGCCACCGAACAGTACGTACAGGTGTTGCGGGTCTCGGTGGCGCGGGTCAGCTTGTACTGCCGCACCTCCGCGAGCGCGATGCCGGGCGCGAAGCCCATCAGGGCCAGGCTGGAGCCCACCAGGGTTGTCCCGGTGACCTTCAGGAACTGGCGGCGACTCATCGAGGGCATGCCGTTCTCCTTGGATGGCGGGGAGGCGTGCAGGCCTCCGGGCTGTCGGTGGGTACGGCCGTCGAAGGGGAGAACCGCCAGCATGCCGCGAGCGTCTTTCCGGGAACGACCGCAATGCCCCGGTTATAGCACAGCCCCCCGCATGCCCATGTGGCACAAGGCCGGCCGGGTGTGGCCGGGCGCGGGGAGGGGCCGCTCTGGTAAAGTTGCGTGCCCGCACCTCGGGGAGCCGTCTGCCGGGCCTGGTTCCAGGTTGTTCCGCGCAGTCCCCGCCGTCCTGGCGCGATCCTCCGCGCCATGTCTGGAACATCGAGGAAAAATTTTGCGAAATCAACCAGTTGGGTTCCGTGCATGAGCGCCCCGTCCACCCCGTCGGCCACCATCGCGCGCGGCACGCTGTACATCGTTGCCGCCCCTTCAGGCGCCGGCAAGAGCAGCATCGTCAACGCGACGCTGGCCCGCGACCCGCAGATCGCCCTGTCGATCTCCTTCACTTCGCGAGCCATGCGACCGGGTGAAGTGAACGGTGAGCACTATCACTTCGTCACCGCAGAGAAGTTCGAGCAGATGATTGCTGCGGGCGACTTCTTCGAGCATGCATGGGTGCACGGAGACTGGAAGGGCACGGCGCGGCAGTCGGTGGAACCGCAGCTGGCGGCCGGCCAGGATGTGCTGCTGGAGATCGACTGGCAGGGCGCGCAGCAGGTCCGGCAGCTGGTACCGGGCACGGTCACCGTGTTCATCCTGCCGCCGTCCAAGCAGGCCCTGCAGGATCGCATGCGCAAGCGTGGGCAGGACAGCGAGGCGGTGATCGCCCAGCGCCTGGGCGCCGCCCGCGACGAGATGCTGCACTTCAACGAGTTCGACTACGTCATCGTCAACGAGGTGTTCGACACCGCCGTGGACGAGCTGTGCGCGATCTTCACCGCCAGCCGCCTGCGCCGCGAGGCCCAGAAGGTCCGCCACGCCGGGCTGATCCAGGCCCTGTTGACCCCTGATCCGGGCGCAACTGACTGATTCCAAAAGAATCGGGTGAGGGTTGGCTTGATTTTGTCCAGCCCCTGCCGGTACACTCCGTCCCCTTTCCCTCATTCGACTGAGCGGCCGACCGGTCGCCGGGAGCCCGTATGGCCCGCATCACCGTAGAAGATTGCCTGGAAGTCGTTAACAACCGTTTCGAGCTGGTCATGATGGCCTCCAAGCGTGCCCGCCAGCTCGCCAATGGCGTGCAGGCCACGCTGGACAACAGCGAGACCGAGGACAAGCCGACCGTGCTGGCGCTGCGCGAGATCGCTGCCCGCAAGATCGACAACGCGCTGATCGACGAAGTCGAGAAGGCCGAGCGTGAGCGCGCCGAGCGCGAAGCGCTGGAGTGGGCCGCCGCGGAAGTGGTCGCCGATGAAGACATGTCCAAGAACGACGATTGATCGCATCGATCAACGTCATCGCTGGACACGCCGAACAGCCCGCCCCGTGCGGGCTGTTTCGCATTCAGGATTTGCCGTAAACGTCGCGCTGGAATAGGCTTCGGGCATGAACCCAGGCCCCACTGCCAAGGTCGCCGCAGCCCCCACTGCCGCCGTACCCGACTACGTCCTCCAGCTTGAACGCGCCGCCCATTACCTGCCGCCGGAGCAGCTGCCGCTGCTGCGCCGTGCCTGGGAAGTCGGGGCCGCTGCGCACGCTGGGCAGACACGGAAGTCGGGCGAGCCCTATATCACCCATCCTGTGGCGGTTGCGCAGGTGCTGGCCGAGCTCGGCCTGGATGTCGAAGCGCTGATCGCCGCGATCCTGCACGACACCATCGAGGACACGCCGCTGACCCGCGAGGCGCTGGCCGCCGAGTTCGGCGAGCCGGTTGCCGAACTCGTCGATGGCGTGACCAAGCTGGACAAGCTGAAGTTCCGGGACCGCCAGGAAGCTGCCGCGGAGAGCTTCCGCAAGATGCTGCTGGCGATGTCGCGCGACCTGCGCGTGATCATGATCAAGCTGGCCGACCGCCTGCACAACATGCGCACGCTGGGCGCCCAGAGCCGCGAAGCGAGGAGCCGCATCGCCCGCGAGACGCTGGAGATCTACGCGCCGATCGCGCAGCGGCTGGGCATGAGCCTGGTCAAGAGCGAGCTGCAGAACCTGGGCTTCAAGGCGTTGTATCCGTGGCGCCACGCGATCCTGGAAAAGCACATCCGCAGCCAGCCGGTGGTGCGCCGCGAGGCGATGGCGCAGGTGGAAGTGCAGCTGTCGCAGCGCCTGGCGAAGGAGGGCATCGAACACCGCCTGGTCAGCCGCATCAAGACGCCGTGGAGCATCTACAACAAGATGCGCGACGAGAACAAGAGCTTCGACCAGGTGATGGACGTGTTCGGGTTCCGCCTGGTCGTGCGCAGCGTGCCCACCTGCTATCACGCACTGGGCTCGGTGCATGCCACGTTCAAGCCGCTGGACGGCCGCTTCCGTGACTTCATCGCCATTCCCAAGGCCAACGGCTACCAGTCGCTGCACACCGTGCTCTTCGGACCGTACGGCTCGCCGATCGAGGTGCAGATCCGTACCGAGGAAATGGACCTGATTGCCGAGCGAGGCGTGGCCGCACACTGGACCTACAAGTTCGGTGGCGATTCTCCCAACAGCGCGCAGAGCCGTGCCCACGCGTGGATCGTCGAGTTGATCGATTCGCAGCGCGCGGCCGGCTCCTCGCTGGAATTCCTCGACAACGTGAAGGTCGACCTGTTCCCGGACGAGGTCTACCTGTTCACGCCGAAGGGCAAGATCCTGGCCCTGCCGCGCAATTCCACCGCGCTCGATTTCGCTTACGCCGTGCATACCGATGTCGGCAACATGGCGGTGGCCTCGCGCGTGGACAAGAAGCTGGTGCCGTTGCGCACCAAGCTGGTCTCCGGGCAGTCGGTGGAGATCATCACCGCGCGTTCGGCCACGCCCAAACCGCAGTGGCTGGAGTTCGTGGTCACCAGCAAGGCACGCACCGCGATCCGCCACCAGCTCAAGCAGCTGGAGCACGAGGACGCCGTGCAGCTGGGCCACCGCATGCTTGACCGTGCGCTGGAGGCGATGGATTCCTCGCTGGAGCGGCTGCCGAAGGGGCGCCTGGATGCATTCCTGGCCGAGCACCGTTTCCCGCGTCTGGAGGCCCTGCTGGCCGAAGTCGCGCTCGGCAACTGGATGCCGACCCAGGCCGCGCAGGCGCTGATGGCCTATGCGGAACTGCGTGGCGGCCCGCATTCGCGCCACCACTCGCAGGAGAAGATCCTGATCAATGGCAGCGAGCGCGGCGTGGTCACCTTCGCGGGCTGCTGCCAGCCGATTCCCGGCGACGACATCATGGGCTACCACACCGCCGGCAAGGGCATCGTGGTGCATCGCATGGACTGCCCGAACCTGGCCGAGCTGCGCAAGTCGCCCGAGCGCTGGGTGCTGATCGGCTGGGATACCACCGTTTCCGGTGACTACGACACCTCGCTGGTGGTGGAGGTGGAGAACGGTACCGGCGTGCTGGCCCAGCTTGCCGCCGCGATCGCGCAGAGCCAGTCCAACATCGAGCGCGTGGATTATCTGGATCGCGACTTCAACGCTGCCGTGCTGGCGTTCAACATCCAGGTGCGCGACCGCAACCACTTGGCCGAGGTCATGCGGCGCCTGCGCCGCCTGTCGGTCGTGCAGTCGGTGCGCCGCCAGTAAAGCCACGCCATGCGTGGATGGTTCTTGTAGAGCCGAGCCCACGCTCGGCTGCTCTTGCCTGAAGCAGCCGAGCATGGGCTCGGCTCTACGGATGGCGCATCGCAGGCCCGGATTGAAGTAGATCCACGCCATGCGTGGATGATATTCCGTGCACACGATGCGCGAGGTCGGATCACGCCGCCTGTTCGCGCCAATACGCATGCAGCGCCGGGATATCCCCAGCGGTCAGCAACGGCATCGCTGCCTTGATCTGCGCCAGCGGCCACTCCCACCACGCCATTTCCAGCAACCGCGCGATGTCCTCCGCTTCGAACCGGCTGCGCAGCACCTTGGCCGGGTTGCCGCCCACGATGGCGTAGGGCGCCACGTCGCGGGTCACCAGTGCCCGGCTACCGATCACGGCACCATCGCCAATGCGCACTCCCGGCAGGATCATCGCCTCGGCGCCGATCCACACGTCGTTGCCGATCACGGTGTCACCGGCCGGCCTGAAGGCGTCATTGGCCGCGGCAAAGGCCGACTCTTCCTGCATGTAGAAGAACGGAAACGTCGATGCCCAATCGTGCCGGTGGCCCTGGTTGCCAGCCATGATGAAGCTGACGCCGCTTCCTATCGAGCAGAAGCTGCCGATGATCAGCTTGTCCACGTCGTCGCGATCAGGCAGCAGGTAGCGCGCGCAGTCGTCGAAGCCGTGCCCGTGGTAATAGCCGGAGTAGTAGCTGTAGCGGCCGACGAGGATGTTGGGGTTGGTGACCATTTCGGTCAGCAGCTTGCCCTTGAAGGGGGAGTCGAACACGTTTGCCATGGCTTGGTCCCACAGGAATCAGCAGCCAGTCTACGGATGCGCCCGGCCCGGAGACCATGGGTGGATGGTGCACCGGTAGCG
>NZ_JASGBV010000031.1:0-76256 GCF_030053245.1 Stenotrophomonas sp. RS-48 | reverse complement strand
CCAGGGCCCAGCGGCCCTTGATACCCAGCTCCATGCGTCAGCCCTGCGCAGTTCGAAGGAACGTCATTGTCCGTCATCCGCCGGTGTCAGGCCGGCAACGAAGCGTTGCAGGACGGCGGCCACTTCGTCGGCGTGGCCGAGGAAGGGGGCGTGGCCGCCGTGAGCGATGGTCAGCGCCTGTCCGCCGGGCGCGAGCGCCGCTGCAGCCTGTATGGCGGCCGGTGGCACCAGCCTGTCGCGTTGACCGGCGATCCACAGGCTGGGCTTGCCCAGTGCCGGCAGGGCGCCGCGCAGGGCGGTGCTTTCCAGCAGCTGCAGACCCTCCCGCAGGGCGCGTGCGGTCGGTGCACCGCGCTCCACCAGGCGCTGGCGCAGGGTGCGAAGTTCCCCGCGGGCGTGCGCCGAACCCATTACATCCAGGGCCAGGAATCGTTCCAGCGTGCCACCGAAATCGCTGGCCAGCTCACGGCCGAACTGCTCGAACACGGCCGGCTCCACTGCATGCGGCCAGTCGTCGCTGCGCACGAAGCGGGGCGTGGCAGCGATCATCGCCAGTCCCCGCACTTTCGGCAGGGTCGCCGCGGCATGCAGTGCGAACAGCCCGCCCAGCGACCACCCGCACCACACCGCCGGTGGCGTGGCGGCGGCGATCGCGTTGACCACGAAGGGCAGGCGCAACGGCGTGGTGTCCCCGCGGCTGTGGCCGTGTCCGGGAAGATCGACCAGGTGCAGGGTGAACTGCTGCGCCAGGCGCTGGACCAGCGGCGCGAACACACCGCCCTGCAGGGCCCAGCCGTGGATCAGTACCAGGTCCGGCCCCTGGCCGGCGACTTCGATATGCATGCGGAAACCAGCCGAACCTCAAGCCAGGGCCGGCAACGGCGGTGGCGCGGCCTCGCGCGGCGTGATCGAGAGGCGATCACGCGCGCTGGCGATGGCCTCGACCAGCCCCCGCACCTGGTCTGCCGTGTGCAGGGCAGAGAGGGTGACGCGCAGGCGTGCCTTGCCCTCTGGAACGGTCGGCGGGCGAATCGCTCCGACCAGCCATCCCGCCTGCTCCAGCGCCTTGGACAGCGCCAGTGCGGTGTGGTCATCGCCGCACAGCAGGGGCTGGATCGGTGTCTCCGATGCCATCAGGTCCAGCCCGTGGCGGCGCGCTTCGCCGCGGAACAGTGCGATCAGGTCGACCAGCTTGGTGCGGCGCCAGTTGTCGCGGCGTGCCAGGCGCACTGCTTCCAGTGCCGCCGCCGCCAGCGCCGGCGGCATCGCGGTGGTGTAGATGTAGGGGCGGGCGGTTTCGGCCAGATGCTCGATCAGGTCTTCGCGGCCCAGCACCACCGCGCCGGCGCTGCCCAGCGCCTTGCCCAGGGTGACCAGTTGCAACGGCACGTCGTCCACGCCCAGACCGGCGGCCGCCACCGTGCCCCGGCCATCGCCGACCACGCCAACGCCATGTGCATCGTCCACATAGAACAGTGCCTGCTGCAGGCGCGCGACCAGTGACAGTGCGCGCAGCGGCGCGACGTCGCCGTCCATGCTGAAGACACCATCGGTGGCCAGCATCGCTGCGCCATCGGCTGCGTGCCTGAGCTGGCGCATGGCCCCTTCCGCATCCAGGTGCGGATAGCGGCGCAGGCGTGCGCCCGCCAGCCGCGTGGCATCGAGCAGACTGGCGTGATTGAGCTTGTCCTGCACGCAGACGTCGTTCTCTTCGCTCAGCAGCGCCTGCTGCACCGCCAGGTTGGCGGCAAAACCGCTGCCGAACAGCAGTGCGCGCGGGTAGCCCAGCCACTCGGCCATTTCGCGTTCCAGAGCATCGTGCATCGCGTGGTGGCCGCAGACCAGGTGCGATGCGCCGGCCCCGGCGCCTTCGCGGGCGGCCGCGTCCTGCAATGCATTGACCACGCTGAACTGCTGGGCCAGGCCCAGATAGTCGTTGCTGCAGAAGCCGGTCAGCCAGCGGCCTTCCACTTCCAGGCAGACGCCATCGCGGCGGGTGACCGTGCGCCGTGGGCGGCGACGACCTTGGGCATCGCGCAGCGCGCGCTGGTCCTGGATGCGGGCGGTGAGGTCGGGGCGGGCCATGGCGGCGGGAGGCGGCGACGGGGCGGCTAGGGTAGCGCGTTGCCGCGACGCCTGCTCGGGCCCCGTCTCAGGCTGCGTGAGCGCAGCCGCAGCCGGGTGCAGCGCTGCCGATATCGGCATGTGCGGTACCGCCGTGGTCGTGGCCCTCGGCGTCCACCTGCACCGCCATCGGCTGCAGGCCCAGCCGCGCGAACAATGCCAGATCGCGTTCGCTTTCCGGGTTGCCGGTGGTCAGCAGCCTGTCGCCATAGAAGATGGAGTTGGCGCCCGCCAGGAAGCACAGCGCCTGCAGTTCGTCGCTCATCGCCTCGCGGCCGGCCGACAGGCGCACCATCGAACGCGGCATGGCAATGCGTGCCACCGCGATCATGCGCACGAACTCGAACGGGTCCAGTTCTGCACTGCCGTGTAGCGGCGTACCGGCCACCTGCACCAGTCTGTTGATCGGCACCGAATCCGGATGGGCCGGCAGCGTGGCCAGGGCCAGCAGCAGGCCCACGCGCTGCGCCCGCGTCTCGCCCATGCCGACGATGCCGCCGCAGCAGGTCTTCAGGCCTGCATCCCGCACGTGCTCCAGCGTGTCCAGGCGGTCCTGGTACTGGCGGGTATGGATGATCGAGTCGTAGTAGTCCGGCGCGGTGTCGAGATTGTGGTTGTAGTAGTCCAGGCCGGCGTCCTTCAGTGCCCGTGCCTGGTCGCCACTGAGCATGCCCAGCGTGGCGCAGGTCTCCAGGCCCAGTGCCTTCACCCCGGCGATCATCGCGGTCACTTTCGGGATGTCGCGATCCTTCGGCGACCGCCAGGCCGCGCCCATGCAGAAGCGCGACGCACCGGCAGCCTTGGCCTGGCGCGCCTTGGCCAGCACCGCTTCGGTGTCCATCAGCTTCTGTGCGTTGACGCCGGTGCTGTAGCGCTGGGCCTGCGGGCAATACGCGCAGTCCTCCGGGCAGCCGCCGGTCTTCACCGACAGCAGCGTGGAGACCTGCACCCGGGCGGGGTCGAAGTGCTCGCGATGGACCGCAGCGGCGCGGAACAACAGGTCGGGGAGGGGGAGTTCGAACAGCGCCTGCAGTTCATCGTGTTGCCAGTCGTGGCGGACGGCAGTGGCCATGGCGGGACCCGGGTACGAGTGGAGCGAGGGCGGCAGTGTGGAGGGGGGTGGAAAGGCTGTCAACCCGTGAGTGTTTTTAGTGGTTTACAGTGCATCGGTTGATCAGGCCGACGCGGATGGCCGCGTTTCACCGCTTCCTGCAAGGCTTGCGGCCACAGTGACTACTGCCCAACGGAAGCGCTTGCGCGCAGACTCTGTCCCATGACCGATCTCCATCGTCTTCGCGGACGCATCGCCGCGCTGGTCCTCAGCGAGGCCTGGCGCCGCCGCGCCGCACTCTGGGGCGGTGCCGTGGCCGTGGCGCTGGTGGCCATTCTGTTCGCCAAGGCCAGCGACGCGGCGTTCCATCTGTTCCAGCGCATCACCACCCATTCGCCGTGGTGGGCGCTGCTGCTCACGCCAGGCATCTTCGCGCTGCTGGCATGGCTGACCAGCGGTGTACTGAAGCCTACCCGCGGCAGCGGCATTCCCCAGGTCATCGCTGCGCTGGACAAGCCGGATGCCTCGTTCCGCGCGACGAATCTTTCACCGGCGGTATCGGCCGGCAAGCTGCTGCTGACGTCACTGTCGTTGTTGGGCGGTGCTTCGGTCGGCCGCGAAGGTCCGACCGTGCACGTGGGTGCAAGCCTGATGTACCTGTTCGGTCGTTGGTTTGGTTTCAAGGACCCGCGTGAGCTGTCGCACTTCCTGCTGGCGGGCGGCGCCGCAGGCATCGCGGCAGCCTTCAATACCCCGTTGGCAGGCATCGTGTTCGCCATCGAGGAACTCAGCGGCCGCTTCGAGCACCGGTTCTCGGGCACGCTGCTGACGGCGGTGATCGTCGGTGGCGTCGTATCGCTGGGTCTGCTGGGCAACTACACCTACTTCGGCCATGTTTCGGCGCGGCTTCCGCTGGGCCAGGGCTGGCTGGCGATCCTGCTGTGCGGTGTGGTGGCGGGATTGCTGGGAGGACTGTTCGCGCGCGCCGTACTGGCGAGCGCGGCAGGCCGTCCGCGCTGGCTGGGGCAACTGCGCCAGCGCCATCCCGTGCTGTTGGCCGCCGGCTGCGGCCTGGTGGTGGTGGCGCTGGCGATGCTGTTTGGTGAAGGTGCGTTCGGCACCGGCTACGAACAGGCGCGCAGCCTGGTGCAGGGTCACGCGCTGGTGGGTCATGAGTTCGGGCTGATGAAGCTGCTGGCCAACCTGGCCTCCTATGTGGCCGGTATCCCCGGGGGCCTGTTCTCGCCCGCGCTGGCGGTCGGTGCCGGGTTGGGCCACAACCTGGCGGTGCTGATGCCCGGCGTGGATCCACGCGCGTTCGTGCTGCTTGGCATGTGTGCGTACCTGACCGGCGTCACCCAGGCCCCACTGACCTCCGCCGTCATCTCGCTGGAACTGACGGACAGCGGTGACCTGCTGCTGCCGATTCTGGCCACGGTACTGATTGCCCGTGGGGTATCCGGTCTGGTGTGCCGGGTGCCGATCTATCGTGGCCTGGCCGAGCTGCTGATGGTGCCTGGCCCATCGGCCGATGCCACGTCCGTCGATCCCGGTCGAAAGTAGGTGATCCGCGTACGTGCCCGGCAGATGCTGCCAGGGAGAGGCGACCGGCAGCCACCCTGGCAGGCCATGCAGTAGGGGGCACGGTGGGTCATGCCCGTCGGCACACGATGACGGGCATTTCACCGACCCATGTCTGGTCCTTCCGCCGATGGCGTCGCTGCCTGCCATGCGCGAGCCTGCGGCATGCGCATCGTCCACCGCATTGTCGCCGGGGCCCCGTTGCAGCGGCTGCTGCGCCTGCTGATTCCGCTGCGCTGCCTGGTCTGCAACGACCCGGGTCACGACGAGCTGGATCTCTGTGCGGCCTGCTACGCCGGACTGCCGTGGTCGGGTCGCGCCTGCCTGCGCTGCGCGCTGCCGCTGCCGGATGCGGCCCTGATCGTCTGCGGCAGCTGCCGCGAGGAGGCACCACCGCAGCTGGCCACGCACGCAAGCCTGCTGTACCTGCCGCCGGTGGACCAGCTGCTGGTGCGCTACAAGTTCCATCAGGACCTGGCGGCCGGACGCCTGCTCGCGCAGCTGATGCAGCGCGCGCCGCCCCCTTGGTCGTGCGCGCCGCTGGTGCCGGTGCCATTGCATGATCGGCGCCTGCGCCTGCGTGGTTACAACCAGGCAGCCGAACTATGCCGGTTGCTGCCGATGCCGGTCTGGCAGGGCCTGTACCGTCGTCGGCATACGGCACCACAATCCGAACGCACGGCCGAACAGCGCAGGGACAACCTGTTCGACGCCTTCGATGCACATGCGCCGGTGCCGCCGCGGCTGACCGTGGTCGATGATGTGATGACCACCGGCAGCACCGTGATGGAAATCGCTGAGACACTGCGCTGCGTGGGTGCCGCAGAGGTGCGCGTGTGGGTCTGCGCACGGGTTCCGTGATCGCCCTCTTCATCGCCAGGGGCTAGGATGAAGCCGATTCCGGATCGAAGGAGTGGTCATGAATTCCCCCTTGTCTCCCCTGTTGTCGGCGGTCGGTCGCAGCTGGTGGATCCTGCTGCTGTATGGCCTGGTCGCACTCGGCTTCGGCATCATCGCGATCGGCTGGCCGCTGTCGGCAGCGACGGCCCTGGCCTGGACGCTGGGCGTGATGGCCATCATCGAAGGTGTCATCAGCCTGTTCGCGCTGATCAGCGGTGGCAGCGGTGCCTCGCGTGGCTGGCTGGCGCTGTACGCCATCGCCTCGCTAGGTTTCGGCATTCTGGCGGTGATCAATCCGCTCGCCACCGCCAGTGTGCTGGTGCTGTTCCTGGCGGCGTGGCTGCTGGTGGCCGGCATCTATCGCATCGTGTACGCAATCCGCGTGCGCAGGCAGATCCAGGGCGAGTGGTTGCTGATACTCAGTGGTGTGCTGGCGGTGGTGCTGGGCCTGCTGTTTGCGGCCAATCCCTACGCGGGCGTGGCCGTGACCACGCTGTGGATCGGCATCGGCAGCCTGCTGTATGGGCTGCTGCAGGTGCTGGTGGCATTCAAGCTGAGGAAGCTGAAGTGAGGCGGGCGGGTTCGTTTCTGCTGGTCGCGGTGCTGGGCCTGGCCGGTTGCATGCCCGGCGCAACAGCGGATGCGGAGGCTGGCAGGGATCATGCGCCGCGTCCGGGCGTGGATGTGCGTCTGAGCGCAGTCGATGCTGCCGGCAATGGCACACCGGTGCAGTGGCAGGGTGAAACACTCGCGCTGCGCGAGCCACCGATTGCCGGCAGTGCCGACATCGCCGATGTCCGTTACGTGCTGGACCAGAGCCAGCAGCCCGGCCTGCAGATCCGCTATCGCAAGGAGGCACAGCAGCGCATCCACGATGGCACGGCCGCACTGGTGGGAAAGCGGGTGGCGATCAGCGTGGATGGCCGCGTGCTGACGGTGGCGACGGTGAGTGGCCCGTTCGGCGAATCGATGATGTTGAGTGGCCTACCCAGCGTGGCCGAGGCGCAGGAACTGGCATGGCACATCACCGGCCAGCGGGTGCCGGTGCCCTGAACCCTGCTCAGCGCTGCCTGGTCGCGAATCTGGCCTCGATTTCCTCCAGCGACCTGCCCTTGGTTTCCGGCAGCCAGAACGCAGCCACCAGGAAGAACACGAATGTGCAAGCCGCCCAGAACAGGAACATGCTGGCGTAGCCATAGTGGCCCACGGTCGGCAGGAAGATCGCGGCGATGGTGGTGGACACGAACTGATTGATCAGCAGCGCGATGCTCATGCCATTGGAGCGGATCCGGTTGGGCATCAGCTCGGACAGTGCCAGCCATACGCAGACGCCAGGGCCCACCGCGAAGAAGGCAACGAACACGAGGATGCAGGCGGCCACCGCCCAGCCGTGGGCGGGCGTTGGCACCGGTCCGATCCGCGCCTGCTCGATGCGCAGCGGTGCGTGCGCTGCGCCGGCCGGGTCTGCGAACGGATTCAGGTGCAGGGTGCGGAAGAAGGCGCCGATGACGCTGTCCGGCTGCACGGTGCCGGCACGGTCGATGCGCAGCTCGCGATCGATCAGGTTGTCACTGCGAAGTGCGCGCACGTTGGTAAAATCGCCATAGGCGTAGGACACGGTCAGCTGCATCGGACGGCCTTCGCTGTCGATGCCGTCAGTGAGGCGTTGCCACTGTGCCTCGTCCAGTACCAGATGCAGGCCATCGCCGCTGGCTGCGGCCTGCAGCTGCGGCTGCACATCGGCGCGGCCGCGTTCGGCCTGGAAAAACAGGGTGGCGGCGGCCAGCAGCGCCACGCAGATACCGCCGCTGCCGAGCATCAGCAGGAACTTGCGGCCCTTGCGATCGACCAGCAGCAGCGCGACCACGGTCATCACCGCATTGAGCAGCTTGATCGCCACGTCGGCGCCATTGGCCACCGAACCGGACAGGCCCGCCTGGTTGAGGATGTTCACCGCATAGGCGAGCACCGAGTTGATGCCGGTGGCCTGGGTGCAGGCCAGGACCACGCAGGCCAGCACGAACGGCACCACGTAGCGGCGGCTGAGCAGCGGATCACGCCTGCCGTTCGTGCCACTGGATTCTGGTGCCTGGATGCGCGCGAGCGTGGGCTCGACCTCGGCGGCCGGCAGCACCCGCAGCAGGCTGCGACGGGCGTCGTCCACCCGACCACGGCGGACCAGCCAGCGCGGAGACTCCGACAGCCAGAAAATGCCGGCACAGAACACCAGGCCCGGCGTCAGGCAGCTCCAGAAGATGGTCCGCCACGCATGGTCCTTCACGGCGAACAGTTCCTGCGCCTGCTGTGCCAGCGGCAGCGAGCGCACGGTTTCGGCAGCGGCATCCACGGCCTGGGCGTGGTACAGGCCGATCAGCGCCGCCAGCACGAGTCCGATGGTCAGCAGCAGCTGGAACATCGCTGCACCCCGGCCACGCCGCTCCGGACTGAGCACCTCGGCCAGGTACAGGGGTACCACCACTCCGATCAGGCCGCCGCTGATGCCCTGCAGCAGTCGGCCCAGCAGCAGCGGCGTGTAGCCCGAAGCGAGCGCCATGATGGGAATGGAGGCGGTGAACAGAACGCCAGCCAGCAGCATCGCGCCGCGGCGTCCGATCAGGTCGGCCACCATGCCGGCAAACAGTGAGGACAGCACACTGCCCAGCAGAACGGCTGCAACGACGAATCCCAGCTGCTGGCTGCTGAGCTGCCAGGCCTGGCTGGCGGTCGCTTCCAGATAGGGCAGGGCACCGGCAATGATGCCGATATCGATGCCGTACAGCAGGCCGCCGAGGCCTCCGATGAAGAGCAGATAGCGTACGGGCCAGCGCGGAGCGGTGCTTGCAGTCATCGGCAGTTCCTGTGGTAGCGCCGGACCCTGCCCGGCGGCGGTTCTTCGCAGATTGCGTTCTGTGGCGCCGCGCCATGCGTGGCTCTACGGCAGGGACGTTGCTCAGTGCAGCTCGACCACCCGGCCACCCACCACCACCTGCTGCAGGCGCAGTCCAGCGTCCAGCACCACCAGATCGGCGCGGGCGTCGGGCGCGATGCGACCGCGATCGCCCAGGCCCAGGTAGTCGGCCGGGAACGTGGAAACGCGCTGCGAGGCGTCGGCCAGATCCAGGCCGACACGCACCAGGTTGCGCAGTGCCTGGTCCATGGTCAGCGCGCTGCCGGCCAGCGAACCGGTCGCCAGCCGCACGCAACCGCCACACTTGTGCACGCGCTGTTCGCCCAGCGCGTACTCGCCATCCGGCATGCCGGTGGCGGCCGTAGCGTCGGTCACCGCGTACAGGCGCGGAATCGCGCGCGCGGCCAGGCGGATCACGCCGGGATGGATGTGCTGCAGGTCGGGAATGATCTCGGCGTAACGTGCATGGGCGAGCGCCGCCGCCGCGATGCCCGGGCGATAGTGATCGACGCCGGTCATGCCGTTGAACAGATGGGTGAAGCCGGATGCACCCGCCTGCAGAGCGGCTACACCTTCTTCGTAAGTACCCGCGCTGTGGCCGAGCTGCACACGGATGCCCATCGCCGAAAGCGCAGGAATCAGCGCCGTGTGTTCGCCGATCTCCGGCGCCAGCGTCATCACCCGGATCGGTGCCAGCGCATGCAGCTGCTGCACCAGTGCCAGCGTCGCCTCGATCGTACGGTTGGGCTGTGCGCCCAGGCGCTGAGGGCTGATGAACGGCCCTTCCAGATGCACGCCGGCGATGCATGCGGCCTCGTCGTCCGGTGCTGCCATGGTGGCGGCCACGCCCTGCAGGGCGTACTCGATCTCGTCCAGGCCGGCGGTCATGGTGGTCGCCAGCAGGGTGGTGGTACCAAAGCGCAGGTGGGTGCGGGCGATGGTGCGGGCCACATCGCCGCCCTGCATCAGGTCTACACCGGCAGCGCCGTGCACATGCAGATCGATGAAACCGGGAAGGATCACCTGCAGCTGCGGGTCATCACCGCCGCTGTGGTCGTCCACCTGCAGCTGGCGCACATGCGAGTCGAAGTGGACATGCCCACGTCGCCACCCCAGCGGGGTGAGGATGCGGCCATGCAGGGAACGGGTGTCGGTCATGCGGGCGGCTCGGCGATGATCACTTCGATGCCCAGCCGCTGCAGGCCCTCGCGGGTTGCGTCGTCGATGCCGGCGTCGGTGATGACGGTATGGATCTGATCCAGGCGGGCGATGCGATGCAGGCTGACACGGCCGAACTTGGAGGCGTCGGTCAGCACGACGATGCGCCGCGCGCGCTCGACCATGCGGTGGTTGAGGCGCGCTTCCGCCTCATCGTGGGTGGTCAGGCCGAACTGCAGGTCCAACCCGTCCACGCCCAGGAACAGGGTGTCGAAGCTGTAGGAATTGAGGCTGGCCTCGGCCTGGCTGCCCTGCAGCGACAACGACTGCTGACGCAGCAGTCCGCCCGTCAGCAGCACATTGATGCCGGCAGCATTGGCCAGTTCCCACGCGATGTTCAGGCCATTGGTCATCACCGTCACATCGCGGCGGCCACGCAGATGGCGGGCCAGCGTCATGGTGGTCGAACCGGAGTCGATGATGATGTTGTCACCGGCCTGCACCAGGTTCGCCGCGCAGGCGCCGATGGACTCCTTCAGGGGCAGATTCAGCGCATCCTTTTCATGGATGTCCTGCTCCTGCGGAGGCGTGCGCACCAGATTGGCGCCACCGTGGGTGCGGTTGGCCAGGCCCTGCGACTCGAAGTGGGTCAGGTCGGCGCGGATCGTCACCGCGGACACGCCGAAGCGCTCGACCAGATCGGCCACCTGCACCGAGCCGTGCTCGATCAGCAGCTGCAGGATCTGTTGCCGGCGGGAGCGGGTGTTGCGCATGGCGGAGTCTCGGGTCTGCTGTGAGGGGTAGAGATTAGCCGTTCGCAGCAATGCCGGCAGCGGATCGTGTGTCCTGACCGCGTTTGCCTGCCTGGTTGGCGCTGCAGGCGCGGGCATACTCGCCCAGGCACTGGCCGATGCGGTGCTGCACCAGGGCCGTCGGCGTGTTGGCCAGGCGGCCGTCACGCACGGCGCGGTACTGCTCCGGCAGGTACTGGCTCAGCAGCACCAACGGTGGCGTGTGCTGCTCCAGGTTGGAGAACAGCGTCTGCACGGCGCGCAGCAGTGCCGGCTCGCCCCAGTAGTAGCGGCAGCGGTCACTGAAGGAATAACTGCGCAACAGGCGCAGTGTCGCCTGGTCACCCTGGTAGTAGGGTTGCCAGTACTTCGGCTGCGCCACCATCACCTCCTCCAGCACCTGTGGCAGGCGCGAGCACTGCGCAGCCGGCAGCAGCGCCTGTTCGATCGCTGCCAATGCGAACAGCGCCTCACGATAGGCGAAGGTGGCGGCGGGGCCGACCTTGAGGATCGCGAAATGATCGCGGACCAGCGCATGCAGTCCGCTTTCGCGCTGGTAGTCGGTGGAGTGCGCCTCGAACACGATGCGCGGCTGCTGCTCGAGGAAGTCGGCCAGCGCGTTGGCGGCGACCGGGTCGTACTCGTGCACGCTGCTGTGATCGAAGTCAACGCCCGGCTGCACCACCATCGCGATCACGCGCTGCCAGGCATCGCGCAGTTCGGGGGTATCGAATGCCTGCTGGTGGATGGCCAGGGTCTGCGCGGCGGCTGCCGGCGTGGTCACCTGCAGGCCGCCGGCCAGCGAGGCTTCGCCGCCGGGAACGGGCACTTCGGTGCCGATCACGTACACCGGCGCCGGCAGGCCGAGCCGGGCAGCCGTGCGCTCGGCGATCGTCGCCAGTTCCGACGAACGCGCGGCCACGGTGGCATCAGGCAGCGGCACCGGATCGTCGGCGCAGGACATGCTGCAGTCCAGATGGATCTTGTGGAAGCCGGCGGCCACGTAGGTTTCGATCAGCACGCGCGCGTGGGCCATCGCTTCGGCGGCGGGGCGCTTCTGCCAGGCGTTCGGACCGAGGTGGTCGCCGCCCAGGATCAGCCGCGTGCGCGGAAAGCCTTCCTCATCCGCAAGCGTGCCGACATAGTCGCGGTACTGCGGCGGGGTCATGCCGGTGTAGCCGCCGAACTGGTCGACCTGGTTGGAGGTGGCTTCGACCAGCAGCACCGTGTCGTGTGCCAGTGCCACGTGCATGGCCGCGCGCAGCACCTGTTCGTTGCTGCAGCAGACGCTGTACAGGCCCACATTGTGGCCGGCGCGGTGGGAGGCAAGCAGGGTCTGCAACGGGGACATGGTCATGCTCCGGACAATCAGGAAAACGAGGGTTGGCAGGCAAGCAGCGCGGCACCGCGCGCGCCACCGGCATCGCCGAAGCGCGGGGGCACGATCGGCGGCACCTGCACGCCGTTGAACAGATGGGCAGCGATTGCCGCCGGCAGCTGCTGGTACAGCGGGGTGTACTGCGAGAGGCCGCCGCCGAGCACGATCACATGCGGGTCCACGGCCAGCACCAGCGCAGCGAGGCTGTGGCCGAGCAGGTCGCGGTGGATGTCCAGCGCGCTGCGTGCACGCGCATCGCCGCCTTCGGCCAGTGCGATCACCGCACTGGCATCGACGGCCGCGCCGCCCAGGTGGCGTTCGATCATCGCCAGGCCGCTGCCGGATACATAGCGCTCAACGCAGCCCTGCAGGCCGCACGCGCAGTCGATCAACGGCAGGCCGTGACGCTGCAGCAGGTGGCCCGGCACGCTCCAGTGGCCCCACTCCCCGGCCAGGCCGTTGAAGCCGGACAGCAGGCGGCCCTGCAGGCAGAAGCCGCCACCGGCGCCGGTGCCGAGGATCGCGCCGAACATGCTGGGGTAGCCGTCGGCTGCGCCGCCATGGGCTTCGGACAAGGCGAAGCACTGCAGGTCGTTGCCGAAATGGAGCGGACGCTGCAGGCGTGCCTGCAGGTCGGCCGCCACACTGTGGCCGGTCAGCGCCGGCACGTTGGCACTCAGCTGGCGGCCCGTGCGGCGGTCACGCACGCCGGGCAGCGCGATGCCGATGGCCGCATCGTTGCGGCCCAGTGCGGCGTCGGCGTCGGCGACCAGCGCCACCACCGACCGCAGAAAGCCATCGTAGTCACCCTGCGGAGTGGCCACCCGGCGGCGCCAGGTGACCTGCATCGCCGCATCGCACGCCACCAGCTCGATCTTGGTGCCGCCGATATCGATGCCGTAGCAGGCATGGGCGATCAACTCAGCCATGGTGGATGGTGACACCCTTGACCACGCGGTTCACCGTGCCGTCGGGGAACGGATTGTCCGGGGTCAGCCCCAGCGCGGCCGAGCGCTGCAGTGCGAACAGCTGGCCGAAGGCCAGCCACACCGGCGCCAGCCAGGGATCATCCAGAACCGGCTCCAGGACGGGTATGGCGAGGGTGTAGTCATCGTCGGCACCGATGTCCGAATGCGGGCCGATGGCCAGCACCTGGCTGGCCACGCCGTCGCGGCGCAGCTCGTCCAGCAGGTCCTGTTCGTAGCGGCGTGCAAGCGGCTGCACGCTGCGCAGCACGATCACCAGGGTGCTGCCATCCAGCGTGGATTTCGGGCCGTGGCGGAAACCGAGCGGCGTGTTGGCCAGCGCCAGCACGCGGCCGGCGGTCAGCTCCAGCACCTTCAGCGCGCACTCGCGCGCCAGCGCTTCCAGCGGACCGCTGCCCAGATAGATGACGCGGTTGAAGGGGCGCTGTGCCAGCGCGGCCACCGGTGCATCCCACTGCGCCTGGCCTTCGCGGGCCAGCGCAGCGAGCTGCGTCAGGCGTGCCACCCGCGTCTGCCACGGTGAGCGGTCGAACACGGTCAGCGCGGCCAGCAGCATGCAGGTCAGGCTGCTGGTCATCGCAAAGGCGCGGTCGCAGCTGGCCGACGGCATCAACAGGGTGCAGGTATCGCCACGGCCGGCACCGCGCCGGGCCAGTTCGCCATCAGCGTTGCAGGTGATGTCGAGGAAGCGTGCGTCATCCACGTCGCTGCGCACACGGTCCACCGCTGCCACGCTTTCCGGGCTGGAGCCACTGCGGCCGAACGAAACCAGCAGGGTGGGGCGGTCGCGTTGCAGATACAGCGCCGGATGGGTCAGCAGGCTGGTGGTATGCACCACACGGACGTCAGCGGCCCACTGCGCGTTGATCGCATCGGCCACCATCTCGGCGATGAAGCCGGAACTACCGGCGCCAGTGAACAACACGCGCTGATCGGGATTGTCGAGGCGGTCGCCCAGGAAGGCCTGCAGGCGTTCGCGGGCCTGCAGCAGATCCTGTGCAAGCGCGTCCCACAGTGCTGGCTGCTGGGCGATTTCAGTAGCGGTATCGGCTCCGCCCCGGCGCTGCCAGGCGGACACATCGGAAAGCAGGGTGACGTCCATTCGGAGGTTCCAGTTGGGCCATCGCACGATCTGCGTTTTCTTTCGAAATGTCAAATACCGAAAGCAAAAAGAAAGATAAAGAGCGCTTGGCGTTTCTGGTAGACCGCAATCGTCCAAAACGAAAGGAATCGAAGAATGCCGTATCGCACCAAGCTTAACAGGGGGGTGCAAGCGATTACACAAAGTACTGCGCCGCATCACCTTTCGTTTCAGTCGAACTTATCTTACTTTTTGCTTTCCATTTGTTGACATCTTTCGAATCCCTGCCCTAGAGTCGGCCCAACCGCTTTCGAAACGCCCGGTGAACGGGTTGGGAGTCCGCGTGGAAATCTGCATTCGTCGCTCGCCGCTGATGCTGGCCCTGTTGCCGGTACTGCTGCTGGCGTCCATGTCGGCCCACGCCGAACCCATCGGCAACCTGCGCTCGGTCACCGCCAGCAAGGCGGGCCCGCCCGCCTGGGACCTGCAGACCGACACCGGCGCGCGTGTGCGCATCGAACTGCCGGCTGCCGACATTGTCCGTGTGCAGGCGGGGCGCAAGGGGGTACTGACCGGAGCCGGCGACAAGGCCGCGCCGATCGTGCTGCCCCAGCCCAGTGCCGACGTGCAGGCACAGCTGGAAGAAGATGCGCAGGAGATCCGTCTGCGCACCGGCGCACTGGTGCTGCACGTACAGCGCCAGCCGCTGCGCCTGCGGTTGGAGCGTCTGGACAATGGCCAGCCCACTGCGTTGTGGCAGGAGCTGCAGCCGCTGGACCTGGATGCTGCACAGAGCGTGCAGGTACTCTCGTCGCAGCCCGACGAAGGTTTCTTCGGCGGCGGCCAGCAGAACGGCCGTTACCAGTTCAAGGGACGCGAGCTTGAGGTGTCCTACTCCGGCGGCTGGGAAGAGGGTGATCGACCGAGCCCGGCGCCGATGCTGCTGAGCAGCCGCGGCTGGGGCATGCTGCGCAATACGTGGAGCGACGGCAGCTACGACCTGCGCCAGCCCGATCAGTCCACCCTGCTGCATCGCGAAGATCGTTTCGACGCCTACTACTTCGTCGGTGCCGATCTGCCGGCATTGATCGAGCGCTACACGCAGCTGACCGGCCGCCCCAACATGGTCGCGCGCTGGGCGCTGTCCTATGGCGATGCCGATTGCTACAACGACGGCGACAACGCGAAGAAGCCGGGCACCGTGCCCGAGGGCTGGAGCGATGGCCCGACCGGCACCACGCCTGACGTGGTCGACAGCGTGGCCAAGCAGTACCGGGCACACGACATGCCCGGTGGCTGGATCCTGCCCAACGACGGCTATGGCTGCGGCTACAAGCAGTTGCCCGAGACGGTGAAGGGTCTGGCCGGATACGGATTCCGCACCGGCCTGTGGACGGAGAACGGTGTCGACAAGATCGCCTGGGAAGTCGGCAAGGCCGGCAGCCGTGTACAGAAGCTGGATGTGGCCTGGACCGGCAAGGGCTATCAGTTCGCGATGGATGCCAACCGCCAGGCGTTCAATGGCATCGTCGACAATTCCGATTCGCGTCCCTTCCTGTGGACGGTGATGGGCTGGGCCGGCATCCAGCGCTACGCGGTTGCCTGGACCGGTGACCAGAGCAGCAGTTGGGATTACATCCGCTGGCACGTGCCGACCCTGGTCGGCTCGGGATTGTCCGGCATGGCCTATGCCAGTGGCGATGTCGATGCGATCTTCGGCGGCAGCGCCGAGACCTACACCCGCGACCTGCAGTGGAAGGCCTTCACTCCGGTACTGATGGGCATGAGTGGCTGGTCGTCGAACGCGCGCAAGCACCCGTGGTGGTACGACGAACCCTACCGCAGCATCAACCGCGACTATCTGAAACTGAAGATGCGGCTGACGCCGTACATGTACGGGCTGGTGCACGACGCCGCGCAGACCGGCGCGCCGCCGGTGCGTGGGTTGATGTGGGATTACCCCCGCGATCCGCACGCGCAGGACGAAACCTACAAGTATCAGTTCCTGCTGGGCCGTGATCTGCTGATCGCACCGGTCTACCGCAGCCAGGCGGCCAGCCGTGGCTGGCGGCGCGACATCCATCTGCCGGCCGGTGGATGGATCGACTACTGGGATGGCCGCCGCGTGCAGGCCGGCGCCGAGGGCCGTCAGCTCGACCGCCAGGTCGACCTTGCCACGCTGCCGGTGTTCGTGCGCGCCGGGGCCATCCTGCCGATGTATCCGTCGATGCTGTTCGATGGCGAGAAGCCGCTGGACGAGGTCACCTTCGATCTCTATCCGCAGGGCGATTCGCAGTACACGCTGTACGAAGACGACGGCAACACCCGCCGCTACCAGCAGGGCGAATCGAGCACGCAGCAGATCCGCGTGCAGGCGCCGGCACAGGGCAGTGGCCCGGTCCAGGTGCAGATCGCGGCCGTGCAGGGCACCTACCAGGGCCAGCTGGCGCAGCGTCGCTACGGCCTGCGCGTGTTGAGCCGGCAGGCCCCGCGCGCAGTGCAGGCCGGCGCCCGTGTGCTGCCCGCGCTGGCCGACGCGGCAGCCTTCAACGGTGCCGACGAAGGCTGGTATTTCGATGCCCGTGAGCGTGGCGGCACCGTCCATGTGCGTACCGCCACGCAGGATATCCGCCAGCCACTGCAGGTGCAGCTGGACTTCGCCGTGACCGCCGCCGCTGCGGACGATGCTTATCCGGCCGCGCCGGTGCTCGGCCGCGAGCTGCCGGCCGACAGCCTGCTGGTGGTCAACCGCCCAGCGGAAGAGCCTGGCCATCCGCTGGAGAACGCGTTCGACGATGACCCGGCCACCTGGTTCCGCAGCGTGCGCAACCAGGCCGTGCGCACCGGCGCCCACGAATGGGTGGTCGGCTTCGGTGAGCGCCGGATGATCGACGGCATCGAGCTGGCGCCACGCAACGACAAGAACTGGAAGCATGGCCAGGTCCGCGACTACGAGGTGTACCTGGGCGACAGCAATGGCGAATGGGGCGAGCCGATCGCCCGGGGCCGGCTGCAGTTGAAGGAAGGGATGCAGCGCATCGACTTCCCCGCACACGCCGGTCGCCTGCTGCGTTTCCGGGTGCTGAGCGTGCAGAACCCCGAAGGCGACGGCGCCAGCAGCACCGACCCGATGGTCACTGCGGCACAGGGCAGCGCCCGCGCGTTCGACGCGTTGCAGCCACGCGATGTCGGCCCGATCGCGCTGTCCACCTTCCACATCCTCGAGCACCAGGAACCGGAGCGACCGGCCCGGCAGCGCTATCTCTCCGAGCTGCCGGTGCCGGCCGCGCTGGCCAGCCAGGTGCGCGCCGACCAGGCGTTCCGTGGCGAGGCCGGCATGCGCATGAACGGCCTGCAGTTCCGCCGCGGCCTGGGAGTGGGCGCGAACAGCCGCATCGACCTGCGTCTGCAGGGCGGCTGGCGCCTGCTGCGTGCGGATCTGGGCATCGATGATGCCTGCCGCAGCGCAGGCGGCCTGCAGTTCCAGGTCTGGGGCGACAACCGCCTGCTCTACGACAGCGGCCTGGTGAAGGCGCCCGGCGTGGTCAAGCCGGAGCTGGACATCCGTGGCCTTACCACCCTGAGCCTGCGCACGCTGGGTGCGCAGGGCAGTCAACCCGCCCAGGTCTGTGCCAACTGGGCCAACGCCGTGCTGATCGGCCAGGAGGGCGACTCCGCCAGCATCGTCGCCCCATGACCCCTTCGTAACACCGCTCCTCCCCCGCCCATACCGACTGCGGCCTGCTGGCCGTGGCCCGGGAGCGTTTTGCCCGCTGATCCACATTCGCGCCGCACCCCTGCCAGGAGAGAACCCCGATGTTGCCCGCACGCTACCGCCGCCCCCCCTGTCGCACGATCGCTCCGCTGACGCTGGCCATTACCGGCGCGCTGCTGTCGGTCGCCCTGCCTGCCGCTGCGCAGGACAGCAAGGACAACGCCACCGACCTGGCCCGCATCGAGGTCACCGGCTCCAACATCCGCCGTACCGATGTGGAAACCGCTTCGCCGGTCCAGGTCATCAGCAAGCAGGACATCCAGAACATGGGTGCGCGTACGCTGCTGCAGGTGCTCGACAACCTGCCGGCTGCCCGCCCGGCGCAGCAGGATTCGCGCTCGCTGTTCACCGGCTCCGACGGTGCCTCGCAGGCCAATCTGCGTGGGTTGGGCGCACAGGGCACGCTGGTGCTGCTGAACGGTCGTCGCCTGTCGTACTACGGCGCGCCCGCCGGCTTCCAGACCCAGTTCGTCAACATCGATGCGATCCCGGCTGCCGCCATCGAACGCATGGAAGTGCTCACCGATGGTGCTTCGGCGGTGTACGGCACCGACGCCGTGGCCGGTGTGATCAACGTGATCACCAAACGCAACTTCCAGGGCGCGGAGATCAACTTCACCAACGATACGTCATCGCGCATCGACTCCTACGGTGAGCGCCAGGCCAGCATCACCGCCGGCTTCGGCGACCTGGCCGAGAACCGCTTCAACATCTACGGTGCGGTCAACATGTACCGCCGTGACGCGATCCCGTTGCGTGATTTCTACGACAAGCGTCCCGAGCAGTACTACGTCAACAATCCCAATTACCTGACGAACCTGCGCCTGGGCGTGGGCAGCAAGCCGGGTGAGTTCAACCCGGGCAGTTACTTCGCCTTCGATCCGGTCACCGGCCGCCGCGTGCAGGAGGCCGCACCCGGGTGCAAGAACGTGCTGCAGGGCGAGGCCGCCGGTCCGCGTTGTGTCTGGGAGACCTGGATGAACAACGAGATCGACGCCGGCGCCAAGTCCGAGCGCAACACCGCCTACCTCAATGGCACCTTCCTGGTGGGCGACTCGACCGAAATCTTCGCCGAGGCGACCTACACCGACATCGATCTGCGTGCCAATGGCGGTACACCCCGCAGCTATGGCACCACCACCGGTAACCCGACCAGCTGGTTCTCCCGCGATACCGGCACTACGGTCAACCAGTTCCTGTATCCCTACCTGGGGCCGAACAACGAGTACAACCACGCCAGCCCTGAACTGAAGGCGATGATGGGCGGCGTAGTCGGCCTGCAGTACCTGCTGCAGGATGCCGGCGCCAACTACTTCGGCCAGCGCAACACCGACAAGAGCTACCGCGTGCTGACCGGTGCACGTGGCAACATGGGTGACTGGAACTGGGAAACTGCTTTCGCCACCGCCGGCACGCACTCCACCACCTACCAGACCATCAACGTCAACCTGAAGGGCTTCGAGAAGGCCTTCGGCCCCTACTCGGTGGATCCGGGTACCGGGCGGGTGATCATTTCCGACCATCCGGCATACAAGTTCGGTGAGATCAGCGAAGCCAACGCAGCGCTGATCCGCGAGGCGTTCCCGACCTTCGACATCCAGTCCTGGACGCGCCTGCACACCCTGGACGGCAAGATCGAAGGCCCGCTGTTCCAGCTGCCGGCCGGTGAGATGCGCGCCGCGTTCGGCTTCAATGCCAGCCGCGAAACCTTCTACACGCCGGGCAATGCCGACGCAGCCGCCGGCCTGATCACCCAGCAGGGCGGCTCGTGGTTCGACGGTGCGCGCAACACCTATGCACTGTTCGCCGAAACGGTGGCGCCGATCACCGACAAGCTGGAACTGGATGCCGCGGTCCGCGTGGACAAATACCCGAACTTCAGCGCCAACGTCGCACCGAAGATCGGCTTCAAGTACCAGGCATTCGATCAACTGATGCTGCGCGGCACCTATTCGACCGGCTTCCGTGCGCCGAGCCTGGCCGAGTCCGGCAGCGGTGGCGTGTTCGCCCAGCTCGGTGGCTACCGCGATGAGGTGCGCTGCGCCGAGACCAACGCGATCGCCGACCTGTTGCGGCAGTCGCAGCGCGCCGGTGACGTGGACCTGGGCAAGAGCCTGGCCAACGTCGATTGCAGCCGCACCGTGGCCCGCATGACCCAGCCCAACCAGGACCTGAAGCCGGAGAAGGCCAAGATCGCCACCCTGGGCTTCGTCTACGAGCCGGCCAGCTGGCTGTCGGTGTCGGCCGACTACTGGTTCATCTACCGCAACAACGAGATCGTCGCCCCGGATTTCAGCCGTGATACCGACATCATCTCCTCCACCCGTTCGCCGATCACTGATGCCGATCGCGCAAACCTGGCCCAGCTGGCGGCGATGTGCGCCGACCCGGCCAGCGGTGTGAGCTGCCCCTCGGTCCTGCCCGGCTACAGCGTGGGCAACGTGGCCAGCGTGGTCGGCCAGTACAAGAACCGCGGCAAGACCCTGGTCGACGGCTTCGACGTGGACGCACGCAGCCGCTTCTCGCTGGGCGAGTGGGGCGGGCTGAACGTGGGCCTGGCCGCCACCATCGCCAATCGCAACCGCTACTACATGGATGAGGAAAGCGGCTGGTACTACGGCGACGTGGTGGGCTACTACAACAACCCGCGCCTGCGCGCCACGCTCAACGCCGACTGGACCTACAAGCAGGTGACCACCAGCATGTTCGTCAACTACGTGGGCGGTACCAAGTGGGCCCGTGACCGCGTGGATGAGGTGGATAACAACAAGGAGACCTGCACCGCCGGCTACCTGGCGCTGCAGGCCAGCAAGTGCGACGGCGCGCCGTCCTGGTGGACCGCCAACCTGAGCGTCACCTGGCGCCCCGACGACGCCTGGAACCTGAGCTTCACCGTCAAGAACCTGTTCGACCGGCTGCCGTTCTACGATCCGAACAGCTTCCTGGGTGACTCCAGCGACTACGCGACGATCTTCGGCCGTGGTTACAGTGTGACCATCGGTTATCGATTCAAGTAAGCAGGTTCGAGTGATCCAGCGCGCCGGTTGCGGCCGGCGCGCTTCCAAGAGGAGAGATGTTTGCCATGAAACGCAGGGAGTTCATCGCGGCCAGTGCCGCCGTCGCCGCCAGCAGCCTGTTGCCACAGACCCCGGCCTGGGCGCGCGGGCGCACGCTCCGCCTGGCCATGATCGGTACCGGCATGCGCGGCCAGGTGCTGTTGAAGGAGCTGGTGCGCCGCGACGATGTCGAGGTCATTGCACTGTGCGACATCGAGCCGATCATGCTGGGTCGTGCCGTGGACATGGTGACCAAGGCCGGCAAGCCTGCGCCGAGGACCTACGGCCAGGATCGCGACAGCAACGCCTGGAAGCGCCTTCTGGAACAGAAGGGCATCGATGGCGTGATCATCGCTACGCCGTGGGAATACCACGCGCCGATGGCGATCGCCGCCATGCAGGCGGGCGTGGCCGTAGGCTGCGAGGTGGTGGCCGGCATCACCCTGCAGGACCACTGGGATGTGCTGAAGACCCAGCTCACGACCGGCACGCCGTACATGCTGCTGGAGAACGTCTGCTACCGCCGCGATGTGATGGCCGCCCTGCAGATGGTGCGACAGGGCCTGTTCGGCGAGCTGGTGCATCTGCAGGCCGGCTACCAGCACGACCTGCGCGGGGTGAAGTTCAACTCCGGTGATCCCAGCCAGCCTTACGACAGCGGCGTGGAGTTCGGTCCCAAGGGCTGGAGCGAGGCACGTTGGCGCACCGAGCATTCGGTGGAGCGCAACGGCGAGCTCTACCCCAGCCACAGCATCGGCCCGTGCGCGATGTACACCGGCATCAACCGCGGCAACCGCTTCACCCATATCAACGCTTTCGCGACCAAGGCACGCGGCCTGCACGAGTACACCGTGGCCAAGAGCGGTGGCACCACCCACCCCAGCACCCAAGTGAAGTTCAAGCTGGGTGACATCGTGACCACCACGCTTGCCTGCGAGAACGGTGAGACCATCCTGCTGCAGCACGACACCTCGCTGCCCCGACCGTACTCGATGGGCTTCCGCGTGCAGGGCACCAAGGGTCTGTGGATGGACGTCAACCACTCGATCCACATTGAAGGCCGCAGCCCGCCGCACCAATGGGAAGAGTTCAAGACCTACCAGGATCAGTACGAGCACCCGCTGTGGAAGCAGCATGCCGACACCGCGGCCAGCGCCGGTCACGGCGGCATGGACTGGTTCGTCATCCATGCGTTCGTCGAGGCACTGAAGGCCAAGGCGCCGATGCCGATCGACATCTACGATGCGGTGACCTGGAGCGCGATCACCCCGCTGTCCGAGCAGTCCATTGCCAATGGCTTCCAGACGCTGGAGTTCCCTGACTTCACCGCTGGCGCGTGGAAGCAGCGCAAGCCGATCTTCGCCTTCGACGGCACGTACTGATCCGTACACCCACGGTAGCGCCGGGCCATGCCCGGCGTTGCTGTGTGGACCGGTGTACCCGCCCCGACAATCGGTGGCCTGAGCAGGGAAAGATGGCGCGCCCGGAGGGATTCGAACCCCCGACCAATGGCTTCGGAAGCCACTACTCTATCCGGCTGAGCTACGGGCGCGTTGTAGAACCGCCACGCCATCAGGTTGACCGAGGCGGGCATCGCAGCGCCATGAGGCGGTGCGGGAGGGGCATTCTATCCAGTTTTGCCGCACAAATCTCCCCCCGGCTGGCAAAGTCGTTCCAGCAGCGCCGGAGTATCCTATCGCCATGGCCGATACCCCCCTTACTTCGCCGCATTCGCCGGCGACGCCGCGCTGGCGGCATTACTGGAGTCTGATGCGCGCGGATCGTCCGATCGGCACGTTGCTGCTGCTGTGGCCCACCTGGTGGGCGCTGTGGCTGGCGGCAGGCGGCATGCCGCCGCTGTGGACCCTGTTCGTGTTCACCGCAGGTGTCTGGCTGACCCGCTCGGCGGGGTGTGTCATCAATGACTACGCCGATCGCTGGCTCGACCCGCATGTGGAGCGCACCAAGGCCCGTCCGCTGGCGACAGGGGCGATCAGTGGCCGTGCCGCGCTGGTGCTGTTCGCAGTACTGATGCTGGTGGCATTCGGACTGGTGCTGACCCTGAACGGGCTGACCATCGGCATGAGCTTCATCGGCGTGTTCCTGGCCGCCAGCTATCCCTACCTGAAGCGTTATACGCACCTGCCGCAGGTCTATCTGGGCATGTCGTTCGGCTGGGGTATTCCCATGGCATTCGCCGCGGTGCAGGGCGAAGTGCCGCTGCTGGGCTGGCTGCTGTACGCCGGCAACATCCTCTGGTCGACCGCGTATGACACCTGGTACGCCATGGTCGACCGCGAGGACGACCTGAAGATGGGCTCGCGCTCCACGGCGATCCTGTTCGGGGACCTGGATCTGGTGATCCAAGGGGTGCTCTACGCCCTGTTCCTGGCGACCATGGCGCTGGTCGGTGTGCGCGCCGGCCTGGGGAGCTGGTACCTGGCCGGCCTGGCGGTGGCTGCGGCGCTGGTGGTGTACGAATTCTGGATCTGCCGCAACCGCGAGCGGGGGCCATGCTTCAAGGCGTTCCTGCACAACAACTGGGTCGGCGCGGCGCTGTTCGCCGGTATCGCGCTGGATCTGGCGCTGCGCTGACAGGCGCAGCCGGGAAGGGGCCCGTACCGTCCTACGACCAATAGGCGACTGACAGTCCCCGCCGCGAGGCCGAGAATCGAGCCATCGAACCTGGGAGGGTAGGTGATGGCCTCGACGGCAGCAGTACAGGATGGCTGGATGGCGCGCGCAGCGCTGCGCTCGGCCTCCTGGGCGGAAAAGTGGTTCCCTGATGCCTACGTGTTCGCGGTGCTGGGCGTGGTCATCGTCGCCCTGGCAGCCATCGGCTTCGGTTCCACGCCGCAGACCACGGCCAGTGCCTTTGGCGATGGCTTCTGGAGCCTGATTCCGTTCACCATGCAGATGGCCTTCGTGGTGATCGGCGGTTATGCCGTGGCCACCGCGCCTGTGGTGGCGCGCTTCATCGAACTGCTGGCGCGGATGCCGCGCACGGGGCGCGGTGCGGTGGTCTATGTAGGCCTGGTCAGCATGCTGGCTTCGCTGCTCAGCTGGGGCTTCTCGCTGGTGTTCGGCGGTCTGCTGGTGCGTGCATTGGCGCGCCGGACCGATCTGCGCATGGACTACCGCGCAGCGGGTGCCTCCGCCTACCTCGGCCTGGGCGCGGTCTGGGCGATGGGCCTGAGTTCTTCGGCTGCGCAGCTGCAGGCGAACCCGGCCAGCATGCCGCCGGGGCTGGTGGAGATCACCGGCGTACTGCCCTTCACTGAAACCATCTTCCTGTGGCAGTCGATCGTGCTGACCGCGGCGTTGATCCTGGTGTCACTGCTGATTGCCTGGTTGACCGCACCGGCGGCTGGCAGTGCGCGCACCGCTGAATCGTTTCCCGGTGCGGCGCAGGCCGAGCCTGAGCCGCTGCAGCGCCGCACGCGCCCCGGCGAATGGCTCGAATACAGCCCACTGCTGACCGTGCTGCTCTCGTTGCTGGCCTTCGGATGGCTGTTCAACGAGTTCGCCAACAAGCCGGTGGTGACCGCAATCGCCAACCTCAATACCTACAACTTCCTGTTCATCTCGCTCGGCCTGCTGCTGCACTGGCGCCCGCGCAGCTTCCTCAACGCTGTGGCCAAGGCGGTGCCCAGCACGACCGGTGTGCTGATCCAGTTCCCGCTGTATGGCGGCATCGCGATGATCCTCACCCACGCGGCCGGCGCCGATGGGCAGACGCTGGCGCACCGGCTGTCCAGCCTGTTCGTGCACATCGCCAGCACCGATACGTTCGCTCTGGTGATGGGCGTGTACTCGGCGGTCCTGGGCTTCTTCGTTCCCTCCGGCGGCGGCAAGTGGATCATCGAAGCACCGTACGTGATGCAGGCGGCCAACGAACTGAAGGCGCACCTGGGCTGGGCTGTGCAGGTGTACAACGCCGCCGAAGCACTGCCGAACCTGATCAATCCGTTCTGGATGCTGCCGCTGCTGGGCGTGCTGGGCCTGAAGGCCCGCGACATCGTCGGCTTCACCTTCATCCAGCTGCTGGTGCACATCCCGCTGGTGCTGGGCCTGCTGTGGTTGCTGGGCATGACGCTGGATTACGTGCCGCCTGTGATGCCATGAGGTGCTGCGCCCGCTGCGCGGCCGGGCCGGGCGGGCGCCGCTGAATGGGTCACAGCCTCTGCGGGCATGAGCACATGCCGAACCCGCATGAATCCTTCAGCCGCTTGCGGCACAAGGGGCCACGCCGGTTCATTCACGCGCATGCACATTTCTGTAGCTGCGTCACAACGCATGGTTAACCCACCGCTGCAGACGATGGCCGCAACCACCGCATTCCGCGAGTGGCACTGGAGACACCGCAATGGGCCAGCACAATCAGAACCAGCAGAACCAGCAGAACCAGAAGCAGCAGGATCAGCAGGATCAGCAGGATCAGCAGGGGCGCGGTCGCGATCAGCAGCAGCAACAGCAGCAGGAACAGCAGCAGCGCGGCCAGCGCAATCAGCAGCAGGGCGGGCAGGACGAGGAAGAGTGACCCTCGCGTCCCTGTCCAGCATCGCCTGAAGCCCCGCCTTGTGCGGGGCTTCTCATTCCAGTGTGCCGATCCGCTCCAGCACGGGCGCCGCCGACATGTCGTTGGGATTGGTACCCGGTACGCCCTGCGGTACGTCCATGCCCATGCTGCGGTAGAGGTCGATCCAATGCCGGGCGATCTTCCCGGTCTGCGGATTGCGGAAGTTCATCGGCTGCAGCGCGAATACATGGTGGGCACGGAAGGCACGCTCGATGAAGTCCGAGCAGTAGTAGCTGTCATCGTTCGGCACGTAGGAGGCGTTGTAGGGCCTTCCAAGCAGGGTACGCGCGGTGGCGACGGCGTCGCCGATGGCAGCGTTGTGCGGTGCGCGCAGGCGGTAGACCACGATCTGCCGCAGCCGGGCGCGCGCCTCCTGCTGGAACGTAGCCAACGTCTGCCGGCGCGAGCCCTTCTCGTCCGCATGCAGCACTTCCCAGCCCTGCGTCGTGGCGGCCACCAGGCCAACATGATCGAAACCGGGATGAGCCTGCGTACCGGTCGCATCATCGATGGCAGCGCTCAGGCCACTTTGCCCTGCGGTGACGAACAGCAGGTCGCCCTCCTGGAGATCCACGGCCGTCGCCGCGGCAGCGGGCAACAACAGGGCGAACAACAGCAGGATGCGGCGCATGGAGGGTCCGGCAACGGGAGGGAGCGCCATTGTAGGTTCCTGCACGGCACACGGTCCGTTCAGCCCCGCCGATGCGGTACGGCGCGTACCTCCCAGCCCAATTCCGCATCCCGCAACTCGCCCGCGGGTACATCTCCCAGAAGCACCTGCAATCCCCATGCGTTGGGCAGGTCCTTCTGTTCGGGGAACCAGCGCCGGTCGGCGGCAACGACGATCAGCAGGCCCTCGTCATCGCCCATCGGTGCGAACTGGGCCGAGGGCGCGCTGATCGGTTGCAGGCCGAAGCGCCCGGCGGCCTGCAGGCGCACCGAATCGACATCGTGGCTGGGCAGACCGACTTCGCTCAGGCAGGTCATCTCACTGCCATGGAAGGCGCCCTCCTGCGGACTGCACGGAAGCCGGCGCCGGCCGATCAGCTCCAGGATCAGTCCATCCGGGCCGGTGAAGTACACCGACTGCGATTGCCAGCTGCTTTCCAGCGCGAAGTAGTCCAGTCCTGCCGGGTTGCGCTGCAGCGGCGTACGCTCGCGCAGCCAGGTCATGGCGGCCGCGAAACGGTTGTCCGGCACGTTGAAGGCCAGGTGCACGCCGCCGACCGCGACGTCCTCGGCCAGCCGCAGCTCGATCGTGCTCCAGCCGATGTGGATGCGGTTGCCGCTGACCGGCAGCTGCAACACATCGCGGAAATAGGCCGCCACCCCGGTGACGTCGGATACCGGCAGGGTGAGATGCAACAGACGCATGGTCTCTCCGCCTCGAAGCGTGCGCTGACAGTGTAGTGGCACGGGCCTTCGCGCGCCGTCTTCATCCGTGCAACCGGGCGTCGCGAAGCGCTATGGTCGCGGCTTCAGGGCGGCCTCGAAAAACCGCTGCGCCTCCGCCACGGTGCGTGCATGCGTCTGCGCTCTTGGCGTCTGGCTGCTGCACAGGGCGGGCAGTCGCTGCTGGCCCAGCGGCGTGCATTCGGACAGGAAGTCGTAGTGGCCGACACCGGGCAGGACATCCAGTCTCGCCTCCGTGATGGACGCCTTGGCGACCTCCGCGTTGGTGGCTGCAGGAGCGACCGTGTCCGCCGCGCCCTGGATGATCGACACCGGTTGCCGCAGCGCCTGCAACTGCTGGGGCGGGAACGCCTGCATGATCGCCGGTGCCATCAGGAACACGGCGCGCACACCCGGGACCGGGCGGGCATCATCGGCGTGGGCCATCCACGGCGCCAGATCCGCCGCCGCCGCCGCGGCCTTGCGAGCCTCCAGGGTGTGCGACGGCGCCTCGCTCTGGGGCTGGCACACACCGTCATCCGGATGGGCTTCGCAGAAATCACGCAACCGCCGCAGGTCCGGTCGCGCCCCCGCCGCCAGCAGGGCCGTGTAGCCTCCGGCCGAGAAGCCCATTACACCGATCCGCTGCGCATCCACGTGCGGCCCCAGCTTGGGATCGGCCTGCACGGCGGCCAATGCGGCGCGCAGATCATCCGCACGCAGCCAGCTCAGCATGCTGCCCTGCAGGGTCAATTCATCCACGCCGTTGTTGCCGGGATGGTCGACGGCGATCACCAGATAACCAGCGCGCGCCAACGCGGTGCCCAGCCAGCCCATCATGCGGGCGCTGCCGCCGTTGCCATGCGAGAGCAGCAAGGTCGGCAGGCGGCCACCGGCAATGGCGGCCTCCGGCGCCGCCTGGCCCACCACGAACAACGTTGCATCGGGCGGACCGATACGCAGTGGCACTTCGCTGCTGCCCGCCATAGCCGGATACCAGACGGTGTAGCGAAGCGTATCGCGCTGCTGCGCGTCGCGTACCGCAGCGCTGGCCACGGTGGTCACCGCCTGGTGTTCGCCGGCCAGGCCACTGCCGGGGACGCCGGCGAGCGACGCGGGGGCAATCAGGACCAGGCCCAGCAGCAGGTGCATCAAGCGCATCGCACGACTCCTTTCAGTGTGTTGCATTCATCAGGGGTGGGGGTCCACGGGCAGCCAGATCTCCACACCGCCATTGCCGCTGTGCTCGTCGAAGCGGGCGTCGTAGCGTTCCAGGTCCGGCGCCGCGGCAAGACTCAATCCGGAGGTGGGCAGATAGTGATCCAGCAACCAGAACCAGGTGGCGCGGATGGACGAGATGTGGCCGTCATGCCAGGCCACCAGATAGCGGCGCGCGGGAATCTGCAGGCGCTGCCAATGTGCTGGAATCGAGGTCAGCGCGGCGCTGGGCAATGCGGCCAGGTAGGTGAATCCGCCGTCGTCATCGCTGTCGTGGCATACACCAAAACTGACCGGTGCGGGTTTGGGCCATTCCCGGTTGAGCTGCGCCCATTGGCCGGGGATGGCGCCACTGCTGTGGCGGGTGTGGCGCATGCCGATTCCGGCCACCTGGAACGAAGGCGTGTCGAGCAGGCGCGGTGCCACGCTGCAGGCGGTGGGAATGTCGTCCACGCGCGCCGCCTGCACCAGGACCAGATCCGCAGTGCCGGACTCGCGCACCCGTTCGGGGGTCTGCCCGAACTGCTCGCAGAAGGCACGGGTGAACGCGGCATGCGTGGAATAACCGGCGTCCATCGCCACCGGCAGGATTTCGTCGGCGCCGTCGGCCAGCCGCTGCGCTGCCATGCTCAAGCGGCGGCCGCGCAGGTAGCGCATCACCGACGTGCCGGTGCGCGCGTGGAACAGACGCGACAGATGGAAGGGCGACAGGCCAGCGGCAGCCGCGATATCGGCCAACGCCAGCGGACGGCCCGCATGGGTTTCGATGTACCACAACGCCTTGCCTGCCGCGCTCATCCCGCCATCCCCGCTGCACTGTCCGGCACAGTAGCGGATCGGCTGCCGCTGCGCTTAGCAGTTCTTGCGCAGTGGATGCCTGACATGGGGGAGAGAACCGGGCCGCCGGTCGACTCCGGCAAAGTCCCCGGCCGGCCGGGAGAGCCGGCCCGCCGGGGATACCACACAACGCTTTACCGCCTTACTTGGTTTCTTCCCACTGCACGACGTCGGGCTCGGCGGCGCGGATGCCGGCGGTCGACAGCAGTCGTGTGGTCGCGTCCAGTGCGGCGTTCACCGATGGGTACTCGACGATCGCACGGCCGGAGGCCTTGGACACCTTCACCACGGTGCCGCCGGTGGCCGTTGCCGCGCGCTGTGCGGAGGCCGCATCGGTGAAGAAGACCTTTACCCGGGAGGTGGCCACCACCGGCGCGCCGTCGCTGGAAACGGCGGCGGCGAACTTGCCGGCACCAGCATCCAGACGTGCAGCGGCACCGGTGCTGCTGGCCTCGGTGGAGCGCTTGCTGCGGGTGCCAGTGGCGGGCGCCGGTGCGTCGGTCGAGGGCGTGATGCGGAACTCACCGCCCTTGGCCTGCTGCACGGTAGCCGACGGCGCCAGCTGGAAGCGGGTCGCGCCCACGTTGAACGCGCGGCCCGTGGCCCTGGCCTTCAGTTCCTGTGCGTCCACGGCAGACAGGCTCCGGGCTGTGGGGGCCTGGGTCGAGCTCTGCGCCCAGGCGGTAGAGGAGATCGCCGCGACGGCGAGGGTGGTCAACAGAATGGTCGTCTTCATCATCAGTGCCCCAGAACGCGGATCTTGAAGAATTCGAGGCTGCCGCGCGACGCTGCGTTCGCGGACTGCCCCATGTCGGTCACTTCCAGGGTCCAGGTGCCGTTGCCGGTCTCATCCAGGAAGGCGTTGCTGGACAGCAGGTCCCAACTGGTGAAGTTGCGCTGGATCGCCACGGAACCCGACAGGCCGGAGCCGATCGAGGTGAACGCCGGTTGCACCACGCTGCGCGTCCCGCTGGGCGAAACCAGCACGAACTGCAGCTGGCGGGTGTTGCTGTGATTCACCCGGAAGCCCAGCTGCACCGATTCGACGTTGCGTGCGACATTGGCCAGCTGCACCGTCAGCCGCGCTGCCGCAGCGGAGGTGTTGCCGATGGCGACCCGGCGCGTGGTGTTGCGCCATCCGCTGTCCACCAGCGGCCCCAGAGACTGGAAGTTCTCTGCGACCTCCACCGCGCGCGCCGCGTTGACCACGCCGAAGCCGTACCAGTTGCTGTAGGCCCGGTTTGCAGCGTTGACGGTCCAGCCCGGCACCAGCGTGCGTCCATCGGCGAGTGTCACGGCAGGCTGGTTCGGGTGGTTGCGGGTGGCTGTGGTGGCCAGGATGTACTTCACGTCGCGGTACGTCAGGTTGGGATTGGTTTCCAGCACCAGCGCCGCCACGCCCGACACCATCGGCGCCGAGGCCGAGGTGCCATTCATCTTGGCGGTGT
Organism: Stenotrophomonas sp. RS-48; assembly: GCF_030053245.1. Taxonomy (NCBI): domain Bacteria; kingdom Pseudomonadati; phylum Pseudomonadota; class Gammaproteobacteria; order Lysobacterales; family Lysobacteraceae; genus Stenotrophomonas; species Stenotrophomonas sp. RS-48. The sequence goes on along the minus strand of NZ_JASGBV010000031.1, from coordinate 45,993 downwards.
AATTGCAGGTGCTGTCGACAGCGGACTGATTGCCGTCCAGTGTGTTGCGCAGGCTCGCGTTCTTGTTGCTGCCCTGCGCGCAGCCGGTGACATCGGTGGTGACGATGGCCGGATCGTAGCGGACGGCAGGCTGGCCCGGGACGACCTGCCGCTGCCAGCCGTACTCGCCACCGAATGCGGACACCCACAGCGCGGCACCGGTGGACGAATAGGACGAACGTACGCCGTCGGCGCGTATCGCACCCACGGTGATCACATTGAACAGATTGTTGCGGGGGTCGCGGCCGGCAGGCACGCAGCCGGTGCCGCGGTTCTTGGTGTCGGTGGTGCAGACATCCTGCGTCTGGCTGATCGATGCGTTGTTGAAGTTGTTGCCGGCGGACTTCACGTAGATGCCGCCGCTGCCGCCGCGCGTGCCGGACAGGGCCTGCTCGTACGCGCGGATATCGTTCTCGCTGAACGCGAACGGCAGGTTCGGATTGCCCGGGCCTGCGCCCCAGCTGTTGTTGAACACCTGCACGTCGGCGGCCTCGGCGCCGTCCCACCACGAGTACTCGATGTTGGCCGTCTGGCTGCCGCTTGCATCGGAGGCCAGTACGTTGAAGCCCTTCAGCGTGGCCGCCGGGGCGACGCCGCGCACGCCCACGCCGTTGGCGCCCACCGCGCCGGCAATGCCGCCGACCATGGTGCCGTGATTGTCCACATCCGGAGCGGAGGGGGAGGGGTTGTTGGAGTTGTTGGCAAAGTTCTTGCCCGCCACGGCTGCCACATTGGCGGCCAGGTCCGGGTGGGCGATCTGCAGGCCGTCGTCGACGATGCCGATGATCACTCCTTCGCCGCGGATGCCATTGCGGAACAGCCCATCCACGTTCAGATCATTGCCGGCAACCGGGCGCGTGTCGCCCTGTACCGCTTGCCCGGTGTTGAGCAGATGCCATTGGATGCCGGCCAGCGGATCGGCCTGCTGGGCCTGGGCGGTCACGGCCAAACCGCCCAGTACCAGGGCAGTGGCCAGGGCCAGCCGCGCGGAGCGCGGTGGCGCGGAGTGGTGCGTGTGTCGCTTCATACACGAATCCTTCTGTTGTGAATCGGCCTGGCAGGACGGCGGGACGGAATTGCCCCATCGCAACGAGCCAAACGCGACACAACCGAGAACCCCCTACCTCTTCACGGCAGCAATTTGCAGATGTGCCGATTGCGTCACAAACACTCATGCCCCGCGGTAATGACGACTGCGTATTCCTGTTGTAAGGCCGAGCCTGGCGTCGCCGCAGAACCGAAGGCTCATCGCGCGCCTTCACCACCGACTGTGCTACCAAGGCCCCTGCACTTCCCCGCAATGGAGCAGGACGATGGTCAATCCGCTGGCCCAGGCCCATCGTGGCCTTGGCACGACGCTGTTCAGCCTGTTGAACCCGATCCCGTTCGGCTTCTTCGTCGGCGCCCTCATCTTCGATGCCATCTACCTCAACTCTGCCGAGGTGATGTGGGGCAAATCCGCGGCGTGGCTGATCACGTTCGGCCTGCTCATCGCCATCGTGCCGCGACTGATCAACCTGTTCGCCGTCTGGCGCCGGGGCAACACTGCCACGCGCATCGACCGCCTCGATTTCCTGCTCAATCTGGTGGCGGTCGCCCTGGCCATCTGGAACGCCTTCGTGCACAGCCGTGATGCGTATGCGGTGGCCGTTCCCGGCACGATCCTGTCGGCGCTGACCGTTGCACTGATCGGTCTTGGCCATGTCCTGTTGTCACTGCAGCCGCCGGTGCTGCAAGGAGGCCGTCATGGTTGATCGCATCGTGCCTGCTGCAGGCGGGCTGGTCCTGGCCGCAATCCTGTCGGCGTGTGCCGGCAAAGCCGAATATCACCCCAGCGAACAATCCGGTGCGCATCCGCCGCTGCCGGCGCCGGAGAACTACCTGATGCCGCCCATGCAGGTACCGCGCGGGGTGGGCTGGGCCGATGGGCAGGCGCCGTCGGTGGCCGACGGACTGAAGATCGAGCGCATCGCTGCCAACCTGCAGCACCCTCGCCGCCTGCTGACCCTGCCCAATGGCGATGTGCTGGTGGTGGAAGGCAACGGTCCGGGCACCGAGCCGGTCACCACCCCCAAGCAATGGATTGCCGGCAAGGTGAAGGCGCGCTCGGGCAAGGCCGGCAAGGGAGGCAACCGGGTCACGCTGCTGCGGCGCGCGCCCGGTACTGCCACATGGACCCAGCACGTCTACATCGAGGGCCTGCATTCGCCATTCGGCATCGCCCTGATCGGCGACACGCTGTACGTCGCCAACACCGACAACATCATGAAGTACCACTACGTGCCCGGCGAAACGCGCATGTCCGACAAGGGCAGCGAATTCACCGACCTCCCCAGCACCGTCAACCACCACTGGACCAAGGATCTGCTGGCCAGCCGCGATGGCAGCAAGCTGTACGTGGGCGTGGGCTCCAACAGCAACATCACCGAAAACGGCCTGGCCATCGAGTACCGGCGCGCGGTGGTGCTGGAGGTGGACGTGGCGACCAGCGGCAGCCGCATCTATGCCTCCGGCCTGCGCAACCCCACCGGCCTGGACTGGGAACCCAGCACCGGCAGGCTGTGGGCAGTGGTGAACGAGCGTGACGAGATCGGTGCCGACCTGGTGCCGGACTATCTCACCTCGGTACAGGAACATGGTTTCTACGGCTGGCCGTACAGCTACTACGGCCAGCATGTGGACGAGCGTGTGCAGCCGCAGCGGCCGGATCTGGTGGCCAAAGCGATCCGCCCGGACTACGCCATCGGTTCGCACGTGGCACCGTTGGGGCTGCTGTTCTATACCGGCCAGGCACTGCCGGCGAAGTACCACGGCGGCGCCTTCATCGGCGAACATGGCAGCTGGGACCGCTCTCCGCTGAGCGGCTATGAAGTGGTGTATGTGCCGTTCAAGGATGGCAGGCCGAAGGGGCGTCCGCAGACCGTGGTCAGTGGCTTTGCCTCGGAGGACGAGAAGACATTGAGGGGCGCACCGGTGGGCATGGCCATCGACAGCGAGGGCGCCCTGCTGGTGGCCGACGACGTCGGCGATGTGGTGTGGCGTGTGTCGGCCAGGTAGCTCTGCAGAGTCCAGCCATGCTCGACTGCTCTGGATCTGGCTTCTGTAGGGCCGAGCCCGGGCTCGGCTCTACAGTTCCGTGGTACCGCTGCGGAGCCCGCTGAACACCGATTCGGCCGCAAACCCGACGCCGCCCAGCAGCACGCCGAAGTACGCAACCGTGGCGACCAGGAAGGCATAGCCGGCCGCCACCGCCGCGCCATCACGCTGGATGAAGCCGATGGCGAAGGACATCAGGGCAAGTGCCGGCAGCGTGTTGCTGAAGGGAATCGGCCCGGCCGGCGCCATCAGCAGCAGCGTGGCCACGATCAGGGCCAGGTTGTTCAGGCGCATCATCTTCTTCGAGCGCACCATCACCGCCAGCCGCATCGGTCGCGACAGGCGCTCCATGCGGTGCACCCACTTCAGTGCGCGGCCAAGGTTGGCCTTCAGCTTGTCGGTGGCGATCTCGCGACGGGCCAGCTTCTGGGGCACCCACAGCGGGCGGTTGCGCACCCGGCTCAGGCCGATCAGCAGGATCGAGGCACCGAATACGGTACTCAGCCCGGGAATCGACACCGGAATGATGAAGATGGCCGAGAGCAGGATCACGATCAGCAGCAGGCCTTCATCGCCCAGCGCGCCGAGCAAGGTGCCGACGCTGACCTGGTCACCGGGCAGCTCGTCGATCATCTGCTCGATCTGCTGGGCCAAGGGGGCGCTGTCGTTGGTTTCGGGGGCACGGTAGGTCATGCGTCGCAAGCTTCTCCAGGGAAGGGCGGTCAACGGGCCGTCCTGCGGTGTGGGACGCACAGGCTCTGGCAGTATCCCGGCCAACGTGGGCAAAGAGGTGAACCGGGCATGAGGGGGTAAACTGGCGTGCCCCGCATGAGTTGAACGCAATGGACATGGGCCGCAGGCAATCGACCGTCGAACTGGTCGCCATCGACATGGATGGCACCCTGCTGGATCCCACCCACGCGCTCACCGCACGCGCCAAGCAGGCTATCGCGCAGGCGCGCGCGCTGGGCGTGCACATCGTGCTGACCAGCGGCCGCCCGGTCCCCGGCCTGGCGCCGTTCCTGCACGAACTGGGCATCGATGGCAACGACGACTACTGCATCGCCTGCAACGGCGGCCTGGTGCAGCGCATCGGCACGCGTGAAACGGTGGTCGAGTACCCGCTCAGCTTTGACGATTTCCTGTTCTGCGAGCAGGTGGCGCGCGAACTGGGCGTGCACTTCCAGGCGCTGGACAGCCAGCGCATGTACACGCCCAACCAGGACATCAGCTATTACACGGTGGCCGACTCGCACCTCTCGCGCATGCCGCTGTCGTACCGCCGAGTGGCCGACATGGATCCCACCATGTCCTTCATCAAGCTGATGATGATTGATGAGCCGGAGGTACTGGATGCGGCCATTGCGCGGTTGCCCAGTGAGCTGACCGAGCGTTTCGCGGTGCTGAAGAGCGCACCGTTCTTCCTGGAGGTGTTCGATCATCGTGCAGGCAAGGGCCCCAGCCTGCAGAAACTGGCGGAGCACCTGGGGATCGACCGTGCCAACGTCATGGCCATCGGCGATCAGGAGAACGACCTGACCATGCTGCAGTACGCCGGCACCAGCGTGGCGATGGGCAACGCCATTGACGCGGTGAAGGCGGTGGCGCGGTTTGAAACCACCAGCAATGCCGATGACGGCGTGGCACGCGCCATTGAGCGCTTCGTGCTGCGGTAACCGCGTCATCCCTGTGCTCTGGTAGGTGCCAACCTTGGTTGGCACACACAAACGGCAAGCGCCGACCAAGGTCGTCCCCCGCCACGCCAGGGCTATACCCACGTATAACCCACCCATCCCCATCGCCATTCGCGCTGTACCACGGCCCAATGGCGGACGCGGCAGTGCGATGCAAGAATTCCGCACGTCGAAATCACGCCATCGAATGATGCGGCAGATGATCGTCTTCTGCTGCTGACCGGCGCGCACCGCGTCGTCTCCCCTTCAACGCAATCGCACCGCCAGCCAGGGCGCCGACACCGGTGCTGCAACGCGCTGGGCGTGCGCCTGCGCCGCTCTCCCTCTGCACCCTGGATCTGCCCATGAGCACCCCACCCACGACGCGCCTCGCCCTGGCCATCATCGCGGCCATCGCAGCCCCTGCGTACGCCGCAGACACGCACGACGCTGCGCTCGACACGCCCACTACGCTCAATGCCCTGCAGGTGATCGCCACGCCGCGCGGCGCCGCCGTTGCACCGACCCAAGTGATCGGCCCCAACCGCTACCTCATCAAGGCCGAAGACCTGGACGCGATGCTCACCGGCAACAACGGCCTGGCCATGCTGAAGCAGGTGCCCGGCGCCAGCTACACCGCCACCGACGGCCTGGGCCTGGATATCTCGGCCACCAGCCTGTTCGTGCGCGGCTACCGCATGAACGAAATGGGCATCACCTTCGAAGGCGTGCCGCTGAACGACAACGGTTTCCTTTCGCTCACTGGTACCAGCGTGGTGAACGTGGGCGTGCCCGATGGCATCGGCGTGATCACGGTCAGCCCCGGTGGCGCACCGGTCAGCGTGTTCTCCAGCAGCGTCAACGGCGGCAGCCTGGAGTACTGTCTGCGCGAGCCGCGGGACACGCCCAGCCTGCGCGTGAAGCAGGGCGTAGGCAGCAACAGCACCCTGGTCACCACCGTGTCCGGGCAAACTGGCCAGCTCGGCGAACATGGCCCGAAAGTGCTGGTCGACCTGCAGCGGGTGTCGGCCGACAAGTACCAGGGCGAGGGCACGCAGAACTTCCTGCGCGGCGACCTGAAGCTGCAGCAGGACGTCGCCTGGGGCGATTTCACTGTGTTCCTGTCCGACAGCAAGGCCAAGGTCTGGGGCTACAACAACATCTCCTTCGACATGATCCGCAGGCTGGGCTGGAAGGCCGACATCTTCTACCCGGACTACGCGTGGGCCTGGTACGTGGCCTCGCCAGAGAATGCGGACAGATCCTGCGGTGCCTACACCTGCGGTGAGCTGTCCGAACTGATTCCGTACGACACCGGCCAGAGCACCCGCGACCGGGTGTCTTCGATCAACCATCGCTTCCAGATCAGCCCGGCGCTGGGCGCCAACGTGCAGCTGTACAACGCCAACAGCCACACCCAGGCCACGCTGACCGACCCGAACGTGCCGTCGCCCAACGGCGCGCCGTTCTCCGAACAGGTGCAGACGCCGCACCTCAACCGGCTGGGTGGCATGCTCAACCTGCAGTTCGAGGCCGGCGTGCACACCTTCACTGCCGGTTTCTGGCAGGAGAAGAGCAAGGCCGCGGCCAAGACCGAGTGGTACCAGCAGCCGCTGCTGGGCGAGGGTCCGCCGCTGAAGGCCACCGGTCCGTTCGATGTGTACGGCCCGGCGTTCAGGACCGACAACGCATCGTGCTGGGTGACCCGCTCGCGTCAGTTCTACCTGCAGGACGACATCGTGCTGAACGATACGCTGAAGCTGGGCGTCGGCTTCAAGGCCGTGGATTTCCGCACCAGCGGTGGCGGCCTCGGTGATGCCAAGGACCGGCCGGTGAACGGCACGCTGCGCGCGAAGAGCAACTTCCTGCCGCATGTATCGTTGTTCTGGAGCCCGACTGAATCCACCGATGCGTTCATCGACCTGGTCAACACCATGAACGGCTACCGCGTGGCCCAGCGCGGCAACATCGGCTACACCGCCTCGGCGTGGACCATCACCGACCAGGATGAGTTCGACCGCGTAGCCGGCACGCTGCGCCCGGAGAAGAACTGGAACCTGACCATCGGTGCTTCGCATCGTTTCGACCGACTGACGATCACCGGCGACGTGTTCTACAACGACATCCGCAACCGACTGCTGTCGGCCGCCATCGGTACCCAGTTCGCGCAGATCAACACCGTGCGGCTGATGCCGAAGATGCATGTGATCGGCGCCGACCTTGGTATCACCGCCGACCTGACCGACCACCTGCAGTTCTACCAGGGCGTGGCCGTGGCCCGTTCGTACTACGACAGCGATTTCGTGGTGGGTGACACGGTGTACCCGATCAAGGGCAATGCGCAGCCGGGCTACCCGCAGATCTCGCTGGTCAGCGACCTGTCCGTGCACTTTGGTGACTGGCGCTTTGGTGCCACCAGCACCTCGTACCTGCGCCAGCCGTTCACCTACGAGAACGACATCCGCGTGCCGACCTTCTGGCAGGTCAACACCTATGCCGCCTACCGCTTCGGTGCGGACAGCGCGGTACCGGGGCTGGAACTGCGGCTGGACGTGAGCAACCTGTTCAATCGCCACAACATCGGCACCGCCACCATCGCCGGCTCGTCATTCTCGGGGGATTACCAGAGCCTGCAGCGCAGCGCGCCCCGGCAGCTGATGTTCAGCACCTCGATGGCGTTCTGAGGCAATGATGGTCGGGGTCAGAGCCCTTTGCCCAGCAAAGGGCTCTGACCCCAGACCCACCTTTGCGCGGCCGGCAGCGATTTTCCGGCAGTGACGCAAGGTTCCCACAATGTTGCTGGGTCATTCTGTTCGCATGGCACAGCACACCCCGCCAACCCGATTGTTCGGCATAGGCGGCCCACGACGGCCCCGGCAGGCGCTGTCCGTGGCGCCGGCGATCGACCTGCAGGGCGAATACCAGTTCTGGCAGGTCTACGAACGCGTGGTCCGCCCGCTGCCCGGCGGTGGGCTGCGCCGGGCTTGGCTGGTATGCCAGAAGGTGTACCGGGACCGCCTGCGGTTCCCGCATGACACACGTGAAGCCGCGCTGGCGCGTGTGCTATTCGGCAGCAACAGCACGCCCGAGCGCGCAGCCGAACTGCGGGACCTCTTCGGCCTTGTCAGCCGCCGCATGGCGTCCGTTGCCGTCCGGCGACAGGCGCCCATCCCCGGGAAAGCGAATCACTGGCCAGGAATCGACACGCGTTGATGGCTTTCTCTCGGTCCGCCTGCTTTTGGCCTATTCTGGGGTGGGCCGGTAAGGACAGGAAACGATGGAAATCAGACGATCTGCACGCCTTGTGATCGTTGGTGAGGATGCGGTGCTGCTGTTCCGGTATCACGATGAACACCACGCTCCCTTCTGGGCTACACCGGGCGGGGAGCTTCTGCCCGGGGAAGGATATGCGGACGCCGCACGGCGTGAGCTTCGGGAGGAGACCGGATTGGATCTGCCGATAGGAGAGCGGCTGGAAAAGCGCGATGCCGTCTACGCGGTCGCCCGATCAACGCCTGCGCGATGGCTGGAAGAGTATTTTCTGGTCCGCAGCCCCAACCAGCCCGACATCCAGCGTGATGGGTGGACGGAGGAGGAAAGTGCAACGATCAGGGCGTGGAAATGGTGGCGCCCAGAAGAGATGAGAAAACAGCCAGCTTCCCTGTTCAAGCCGGAATGGCTGCCGGGATTGCTGGAGCGGCTGCGGTCATGACGCAGCATCACTGGCTCGCCTTCCCCCGATCCAGCTGCCGATAGCCAATCGCCTCGGCCAGATGTGCGGTCTGGATGTTCTCGCACCCGGCCAGATCGGCAATCGTGCGTGCCACGCGAAGAATGCGATGCATCGCGCGCGCTGACAGTTGCAGGCGCTCGATGGCGTGTTCCAGAAGATCCTGGTCGGCCTCGCTCAACCGCGTGCACGCGCGCAGCGCAGCGGGAGGCAGATGCGCATTGAGTCCCCCGCGCATCTGCTGCCGCGCATGCGCAGCCTCCACCCGCCCGCGCACCGCATCACTGGGCTCGCCCAGCGGCGTGCTCTCGCGCAGCTCCACCGCATCCATACGCGTCACCGCGATGTGCAGGTCGATGCGGTCCAGCAATGGGCCGGAGACTCGGGCGCGATAGCGGGTAATCCGCTCATCGGTGCACAGGCAACGGTTGCTGCGGTCGCCGGCCCAACCGCAGGGGCAGGGGTTCATCGCCGCGACCAGCTGGAACCGCGCCGGAAACATCACGCTGCGTGCAGCGCGGGCGATGCGGATGTGGCCCGATTCCAGCGGCTCGCGCAGGGTCTCCAGCGCGCTGCGGTTCCACTCGGGAAGTTCGTCCAGGAACAGCACCCCATGGTGCGCCAGTGATATCTCGCCGGGGCAGGGCGGATTGCCGCTGTCATTCACACCAAATGGCGAGAAACCCCCTCGCAGAAAGCCCCGGTTAGAGCCCTTCACCAAAGCATATCTAGTCTAGGCTCAACATTAGAGGATGCGAACGAAAACACGAATTAACACGACCGGATTGCATAAAACATCTGATGAAGAGACTCGTTTCCAGCGCCCCCGTTCGAAAGTTGAAAAATAGTCGACGGGCCCTGACCGGGAAGGTCAATTTGGAAGCTGGCGGGGTAGCCGGCTTTGAGTCGTCGCTCGAGCGCGATCTACTGATTGTTCTGGACTCCAACCCTCAGGTCCTTCGGGTCCAGGAACAGCCCTTCACTCTGACCTACGTAGATGCCGGCCGGGTTCGGCGGTACACCCCTGACGTGCTGGCGGAGTTCAATCGGGACGAGATCCCGACCGTTGTCTATGAGGTCAAACCTCTTGAGTCCCTGAAGGAGGACTGGCAAGAGCTGCGGCCTCGCTTCAAGGCCGCGGTCGCCTACTGTCGTAGGAGGGACTGGCAGTTCAAGATCGTGACTGAGCGTCATATCCGCACGCCCTACCTCCAAAACGCCAAGTTCCTTCGCCGGTATCGGGCGATGGACCCGCTGTATGTCAGGCAGGCCCAGCTGCGCTACACCGCAAGCGCGCTTGGTCCTACTACACCCGAAGCCTTGCTTGCCGCCGCCTACTGGCCGGAGGAGGAGCGGGCATTGGCCATCCCTGCGCTGTGGCAGATGGTCGCCCGGGGTGACTTCGACATTGATCTGAACAAGCCGCTCAGCATGCGCATGCCGATGCAGCTGAGGGAGTAACCCATGTCTGAATCCAACTTCATGAGCATCGCGCCCGGAGCTGAGGTGATGGTTGGCCAGCGCCGCTATCGCATCACCCGTTCGCTCGATCTCTATAGCGTCCTGGCCGAGGATGTTGAGACTCAGGTGCCCGCACGGCTGCGAATTGAGACCATGTCGCGTGTTATCGAGGCAGCGACGGCCGATGGCACCCCCAACTACTCTGTGCACCACTATTCAGACGAAGTTTGGGCGGTGGCGCAGCGCCGTTTCGAGGCTATCAAACCTCTAATCGAGATGCCATACCGCAGCAAGGATGATGTCAGCCGGGCCGCTTTGGCCGCGGGTGTTAACACCTCAACGCTCTATAAGTGGCTGTCGTTGTACTTGGATCACCAGCACGTCGCAGCGCTGGTGCCTCGGAAGCCTGGTCGCAACAAGGGCGACCGCTTTCTTCATGCCGACCAAGAGCTGGTCATCGCCTCTGTCATAGAGGACTTCTACCTGACCAAGCAGCGCCGTTCGCCCAAGGAGGTCGTTGCCGAGGTGCTCCAGCGTTGTCGCGTCGCGAGCATTGATGCGCCGCACGAAAACACCATTCGTAAGCGGTTGGCTGAGGTCAGACCTGCTACAGCGCTGCGCTCGCGTGGTCAGAAGGATCAGGCCCGCAACAAATATGAGCCGATTCAGGGCTCTTTCCCTGGCGCTGACTTCCCGATGGCGGTCGTCCAGATAGACCATACCCCGCTCGACGTGATCGTTGTTGATGAGGTGTACCGCAAGCCGCTTGGCCGACCCTTCCTCACTTTGGCCATCGACGTCTTCAGCAGGTCGGTTGTCGGGCTCTATGTGACCTTGGACGCACCCTCGGCTACCTCGGTGGCCATGTGCGTATCACATGCAATCAACACCAAGAGTGAGTACCTGCGGGAGCTTGGCGTTGAGGGAGACTGGCCGGTTTGGGGCCAGATTGGCACGCTACACGCGGACAATGCACGCGAGTTCAAGTGCAAAGCGGTTGACCGCGGTTGCCAAGCAAACAACATCGACATGCAGTGGCGGCCAGTGAAGAAGCCTAACTACGGTGGGCACATCGAGCGCTACATGGGAACGGTGGCCACGGAGATGAAGAAGGTGCCGGGCACTACGTTCTCCAATACTCAGGAGAAGGATAGCTACGATTCTGAGAAAGAAGCAGCCCTGACATTGAAGGACGTGGAGCGCTATCTGGTTGAATTCATAGTCAACAACTATCACCAGCGTAGCCACAGTCAGCTCCAGGACTCCTCCCCCATGCGAATCTGGCAGCAAGGCATTCTCGGTGGTGACAAGCCTGGTATTGGCCGGATGCTGCCCGCCAACCCCGATCGCATTCGCTTGGACTTCCTGCCTTACTTCAGCAGCACCGTCCAGCGCTACGGCGTTCGCATCGACTACGTCTACTACTACGACCCTGTCCTGGACCCGTACATCGGCGCCACGGATCCGGAATTTCCCAAGCGCCACCAGAAGTTCACCTTCGCAAGGGACCCTCGCAACGTCAGCGTCATCTACTTCCTAGACCCGGCCGTGGGCGACTACATCGCTATCCCTTACCGCAACCTCGGCCATCCGGCGGTTTCTGTTGGCGAACTGCGTGAAGCACAGCGTGCCATTCGCGCCGAGGGCAAAGCAGCGGTGGACGAAGATCGCATCTTCGACAGTATCCGCAGGAATCGGCAGCTGGTGGACGAGTCGGTGTCTAAGACGAAGGCGGCCCGCCGGCAGCACGCCAAGCGTCCCAAGCAAGGCGATGCTGCGCCTGTGCCCGGCACAACGCATACGGTACCCGCGGTACCGAAATTCCCTGTGGCAGCGGTGAAAGATCGCGGCATCTTCTCCCAGGTTCTTGAAGTACTCGAGGTAGGAGAGATCAACTGATGAACGCATTCCCGCATCTGATGGATAGCATCGCTGTCCACATGGACAGCAACGTCGAGAAGCGTATTGAGATCTGCAGAGCAGATCGCTGGATCGGCTATGAAAAGGCCAAGTCTATCCTGGATTCCTTGGATCAGTTGGTCATGTACCCCACCACCCAGCGCCCACCTTGTCGTGTGATCGTGGCACGAGCGGACAATGGCAAGACTGCGTTGCTCCGACAGTTCCAGCTCAGGCACAAGTCAGTGGAGAAAGAGAACGGAACGCTCTGCTCGCCCGTTGTTCGCATGGCTATGCCTGTGCCGGCCGATCTGTCGCAGGTCTGGTCTGAGATCCTGACGCGCTGCGCCGTGACCCATCGCCGGTCTGATCCGGCCCACACCAAATATCAGATGGTGCTGGCAGTGATGCGCTTGCGCATGGTACGGGTTCTGGCCATCGATGAGTTCAATGATGTGACCCTCGCACGGAAGGGGGCGGCCGATATCCTCGCCGGCCTGCGCAAGCTCAGCAATGACTTGAACATCAGCATTGTGGCGGCGGGTACCACCGCTGCTGTGAATGCGCTCTCCTTTGACGCGCAGATGAAGTCGCGCTTTCAAACTGTGGCCATGCCGAGGTGGGAGCTGGACATTCCCTACCTCAACTTCCTCAACACCTACGAGCGTCTCTTGCCGCTGGGCAAGCCTTCGGGCCTGGCGACCGAGGAGCTGTCCACTGCCCTGTTTGCTCTGGGAGAGGAGACCATTGGCGGGACCGTACGTCTTCTGAAGGACGCGGCAATCTTGGCTATCACCGACGGTAGCGAGAAGATCACCGTCAACCTGATTCAGGCGGTGAAGGAAGCGCGGCCAAAGGAAGATGCACTGGCAGATGTCTAGTGCATACCAACTGGCCACCTCCGATTCCCGGTGAGTTGCTTACCAGCTACTTAGCGCGTCAGGCCATCTTGTGGGGGGTCTCGCCCCATACGCTAATCCAACTTGCATCTCCAGGGACGGCCGTATGGAACCGCGATGTCGACGTCAGCGCCTCATCCCGCCTGATTGATGATCTGGCTGTCGCATCCGGGCAACCCAGAGAGGTACTGGAAGAATTGACCTTGGGCCGGTGGGAAGAGGTAACCCGGCGACAGCCTGAACCGTTACAGGGGGCCTACCACTGGATAGGGAGCATTGGCGTGTACCACCGCAGGCGTTTGCGGCCTGGTTTGGCATTCTGCCCGGCCTGCTTGGCTGAGGGCGGGGGCTTCCTGAGGCAATGGCGGCTTTCCTTTTGGACGGTATGCCCCATCCACCAAACGCTGATGCTGGACCGGTGCCCCCGTTGTGGTGTTCCGGCCCAGCCGCAACGCCAGGGCTTTGACATAACGGTCTGCTGGAACTGCTTTGCGAACTTGGACGCTGCAAAAGCACTGCCTGCAGAAGTGACCGCGGCCCAGTCTCTTCTCTTCAATGCCCTGGTGGGACCGTGCGATTGGTTCTTGCCGTGCGACTCTCGCTGCAGTGGCAAAGACCTACTCTGGGGCGTCGATGCCTTGCTATCCGGATTTGGGGCCGCGGGGCGCCCTGCTTATTCACCCACGGTACGTATGGAGTTCAGGTCAGTGGAAGCCCGGCATGCGTACATGCAACTGACAGAATCTCTGATCGGAGACGCGGTGGCGCTGGAAGCCAGCGCAGATCGTTGCCACCTTACGCAGCGCAGCTTCCGTCAGAGCATGCCACCTTGGCTAGCCGCCTTTGTGGGGCGATTGCCCCCAGGCCGCCGAAACAGGGGATGTAGCTTCAACAGGCAAGAGATACGAACGGTGGGAGAAGCGGAGCGAAAAAGACAGGTTGGGTGGCGCGAGAAAAGGGCAGCTTTGTTATTCAAGATGGTTGGAAAAGCACGATGAGTACCGATAAGTTAGGGCGCCGTAGCTGCGATGGTTGCAGCCGGCACATCACCAAAGCCCAGCGAATTCACGAAGGGAAGGAGTACTGCGCAACGTGCTACAAGCGTGAGTTCAAGCGGGCGCAATGTCCTTCTTGTGAGGGTACCGTGGTGCATCATCGGTCAGAATCGAAGGCGCCTCAGTGCCCACGATGCGATCGTTCTGAGCGGCGCTGTAATCGATGCAACCGCCTGGCTCCTGAAGCAAGACACGTGACGCTGGTAGTCCCGGCTCCGGACGGGGGTAGCATCACCGAGTGCGTTGTTGCCTGTCTGTCTTGCTATCCGTACTTCACCGAAGCCGTTCCTTGTGACATTTGCAAGGAACCGAGCCAACGCCTGAGCGGTGCCAGCCATCTTCAGCCGGGACAGAAGGCCTGTCCGCGGTGCATCAATAAGGCAACACACACCACGTGTTCAAGGTGCCGACGCTACCGAAAGCTGGTGCAGACCACAGATGATGGCCGCAAGCTCTGCGGCCACTGCAGCACTGATCAGCCGGCCACTCATGACTGTCCGGAGTGTGGGACTACGGTCAATGGGACCGGTCGTGCGCGCTGCGATGGATGCAGCATCAAGTCCAGGGTGCGCCGAGAAGTTGAGCAGCAGCTGCCGATCTTCCAGCGATCATGGGTCGCCGATCTGTACCGGCAGTATGGTGAGTGGCTGTTGGTCAAGAACGTGCCTACGGGCGCGTTGCCGAAGAAAGCTGGAAAGGCTGCGGGATTTTTCTTGGCAATCGACAGTGATGCCCAGGCTCGCCAGCCACTCATTGCTGCCGATCTTCTCCGCATCTACGATACCAAGACGCTCCGGGCAAACCTCAATGCCACACAGTACGTTTGCGAACACTACGGCCTGTCCATCGACAAGGACGCACGCAATGAAGCTCGTGACCTCGCTCTCATCGAGGATCGCTTGTCCGCTGCCGACAGCAAACCGTGGGGGCCTTTCCTGCGCGAGTACCGGGTGTGGCTCACTGGGAAGCAGACCCGTACGGTTTCCCAGTACCTAGGAGTTGCCGATGCATTCTGTGAAAGTGCGCAACTGGAGGGGCCATTCAGCCAAGAGCAACTGCTCGCCTATCTGGCGAAGGTTCCGGGTGCTCGGGCAACCATCAGTGTCTGGGTCACCTTCGTGCAAAGGTGCTACGACTGGCAGGTGACTATGCCGCCTCGAGCGCCCAAGGCGCCGAGCCTCAAGCGGGGAGCGGTGAAACTGGTGGATCTGTTGGCGCGGGTCAAGGATCTGCCAAAAGCGGACTACGGGGACCTGGCCGCCATCCTCTGTCTGGTCTACCAACTTGAACCCGCAGAGCTGCGCCGGGCTATGACCGGGGTCACCCCGGAGGGGGATATTGTTACCAGGGATGGGCTTGTGCGGGTCCAGGCTGAGATGAAGGGCATCGTGCTGGAATGGTCAAAGAGGCAAGGTCGGTAAAGCCTGTTGGATCTTGCGCATCTAACGCCGGATCCAGCTCTCCAGCTGGTCCGGCCGTTGCCATAAATGGCATGTCGTGTGAAGCATTCAGGACCGCGGACTGCTCGTGGCCCGTGAGAAGTGGTACGGTGAGACAGCTGAACTGGGGGACTGGCGCTTAGGAGAAGCATTACATGCCCATCAAGGCCGTGGTCTACGTAAGCGAGGCAGGCCCAGCTTTAGCGGGTGACGTTCGGGAGGCAGTCGAGGAGCGGCTGCAATGGCTGATCGGCGATGCGTCGCGGTTCAACTGCAATGCCGGCGTAACCGGCGTGCTGTTGTTCGATGGGGGCAGGTTCCTCCAATATCTGGAGGGCCCGGACGATGGGGTCGACATCGCCTATTCCCGAGTGGTGGGCGCAACGAGCCATTCGGGCTTGGTCGAGCTCCAGCGGGGTCGGGTTGGTCAGCGCCGACTCCCTTTCTGGTCCATGCGTCGGCTATCGGTCAGTCCAAACGAACTGAGCATCGTTGCCCATAGTGACTGGACAGGCTTCCGCCGACAGGGTGATGCCGAGGCGGCGAATGCTACCGCGATGGATAGGCTGATTGCTCTGGTGATGCCTCACGTCACGGTGGCTTAGCACCGAGTCTTAACGATTAACTGAAGTGGCGTCGGCGTTCGCGAATGGCACGCGACGCGCGCCGTACCGGTGGGCTCACACCCCGTCCGTACCAGTAGGCTCACGCGATAGACAGCATTGCACCAAGAGAGCAAGGTAGTCGCACGCATCGACGGCGGAGGCAGTGATGAAGCCGACCATATTGGCGCTGGACCTTGAGGGTACCCTCATCTCCAATGCGATCAGCCAGATTCCCAGGCCTGGGCTCTACAGGTTCCTGGAGGACGTATTCGGGCATTTTGATCAGTTGGTAATGTTCACGACTGTTCCGGAAAAGCGTTTTCGTAGCATCGCATCGCTACTGGTTCGCGAAGGCAGCGCGCCTGCCTGGTTCGCCGAACTGCGCTACATCTGCTGGTCAGGCAAGACGAAAGACTTGCTTCTAGCGTCACCGCGGCTAGGTGATGCTCTACTGCTTGATGATCACGCGCCCTACGTACATTCCGGGCAAGAGCACCTTTGGATACCGATTCCGCTCTTTGGGTCTCCCTATCCGTCCAGCGACGATGGCCTCAATGTCGCTCTCCGACGTCTCCTTGATCGCATCGGTGATGCTGAATGTTTCCCAAGGACGGCAGCTCGGTTCGAAGAGCTGTAGCCAGGCGCATACTGATCCTTTCTGAACTTCATCCTAGGCCGAGGCCTGACGCGCCGAAGAAGACGAATGGGCTCGTAGATGCAGTGCAGCTTGATATTGATGTTGGTCAACAAGAGGTAGTTGCCGGCGACATTGACGTGGGTGACCGCGCCGTGTTCTGGGCCGAACGAACGTTCCCCCAATCTTCCTTTGATCTACGCGCATGGAACTGAAGAGGCCAAGTGAAAAGCTGAACAGGGGGCGGCTTGCAGAGGCGTGCCTCGGCACTGTTCACATCCACTTCCTAGATCAGGGGCGCTAGTGAGCGGCAATATCCGCCTCCTTGGCGCGACGCTGTGAACCGACTTCCAGACCGAGGTCCGACGGCAGTCGAATCAGCACATTCCGCACGGAGTTGATTCGGGATGAAGCAAAGGCACCTCCAGGCTGTTGCGCAGGGTAAGCACGCCAAGCTGCCACATAGTGCTTTCGCGATCAGGCAGCGCGTGAGTCACATGAGTTGGAATCTGCCAAAACGTACGGTGTCCACGCCATTGCTGCTGGAGGGTCTAGAGTTTGACCGCATATCGACCTCTACCCTTTGACATGAGCGCCCCTTGCGGCCGGGGTCGAACATCTTCTGAGCGTCCGTGAGAACGGGGGCGGCCCCAGGCGATGGTGACGTCTCGCGAATTTGATCGCAAGGAGCGGAGTTCGTATTGGGCGCAAAGCGTCCAGACTGTGATGGTCAACCAATCGCTTCGAGAACAGGAAAATGAACATTGATCAGTCTTTCTTCAAATACAACTTTCGCGCGCCTGGCTCCGAGCAGACCGGTACCATTCGCTACGCCGTAGGCGAGACGACGCGCGGGAAAGCCCTTATCGGCCGGAGTGAACGTGGCATTTGCGCAATTTTCCTTGGGAGTAATGACGGTGACCTCGTAGCGCAGCTGAAAGAGGCATTTCCACATCTTCCCTTGGTAAAAGCCCAGTCGGAACTCTACCGAGAGCTTGGGCAAGTTATTGCATTCATTGACAAAGACAGCGCCGACGGCATTGTAGATCTTGACGTGGGTGGCAGCGCGTTCCAGCAGAAGGTTTGGCAGACTTTGTGCGGCATTCCCATGGGCGAGACAAGAAGCTATAGCGATGTTGCTGAGCATCTGGGCGTGCCAGAAGCTGTGAGGGCCGTTGCCAGTGCCTGCGCCGCCAATGTTCTTGCGTTAGCCATCCCCTGCCACCGTGTGGTGCGTAAGGATGGAGCGCTCGCCGGCTACCGTTGGGGCATCGAACGGAAGCGAAATCTCCTCGCCGACGAGGCAGCGTCGTGAACGCAATCAACCTTGAACCAAGCTCTATTCTGAACGGAGTAGATTGGGGGCGCGTGGCCGATGAGCTGAGGGAGCGCGGAAATTCTTGCCTGCCTCGGCTCTTGAGTCCGGAGCAGTGCCAGGCGATTGCCGGCAGTTACAACAATGATTTGCTCTACCGAACCCGAATTGTCATGGCAAAGCATGGATTTGGAAAGGGTGAATACAAGTATTTTGCCTATCCGCTTCCAACGGCGATTGAAGACCTTCGGCATGCCCTCTATTCCAAGCTCGTCCCGATTGCGAATCAATGGGTCGAGCAGCTGAAAATTGGTACACGCTACCCAGATGATCTGGGGTCGTTCCTCGCGCGTTGCCATGACGTTGGCCAGCTCAGGCCTACGCCCTTGTTGCTTGAGTACAGTTCAGGCGATTACAACTGCCTCCATCAGGATCTCTATGGCGAGCACGTATTCCCCCTGCAAGTAGCCATTTTGCTGTCAGCGCCGGAACAGGACTTTCACGGTGGGCAGTTTGTCATGGCCATGAAGAGCGGCTCTAGTAGCTTCGCCGACGTGGTCGATCTACAGCAGGGGGACGCGGTCGTTTTTGCTGTCAATTATCGGCCCGTTGTGGGCAAGCGCGGCACCTCAATTAAAGGGCAAGCGCGACATGGAGTCAGTAGGATTCGAGCTGGAAAGCGCCACACCTTGGGTTTGATTTTTCACGATTCGAAGTAGGCATTGAAAAAATGAGTAACCTAGATCTGTTTCCAATGTGCCCGGTCGTGCAACTTGGTCCCAGTGCTGTTGTGCTGAGGGGTTTCGCGCTCCCTCATATAGGGACTCTCTTGCCGGCTATTCACTCATTGGTTGAGCGGTCACCGTTCCGGAACATGGTGACGCCCGGCGGATTCACCATGTCAGTAGCGCTCACCAATTGCGGTGATCTTGGATGGTCCACGGACCGTCGTGGCTATCGCTACACAGCGCTCGATCCAGACAGCGGCAAGCCTTGGCCGCCTATGCCGAGCTCCTTCAGAGCGCTGGCTGTCGCGGCCGCTTGCCAGGCCGGATTCGAGAGCTTCGAACCGGACGCATGCCTGATCAATCGCTATTTACCTGGGTCCCGCTTGTCCCTACATCAAGACAAGAATGAGCGCGACTTCAACTCGCCGATCGTCTCAGTTTCATTGGGCATGTCGGCCACTTTTCTCTTCGGCGGGTTGGACAGAACAGATCGGTGCCTTAAGGTCGAACTCCATCATGGCGACGTGGTGGTTTGGGGAGGTGAAGACAGGATGCGGTATCACGGCGTGATGCCGCTGAAGGGCACAGCCCACCCTCTGCTTGGTGAGCAGCGCATCAATTTTACTTTCCGTAGGGCTGGCTAAGTCTCTGTCAATACCAACGAAGGGCTCAAGCTGCTTGAGTGAAAGGGAGTCAATAGCGCTCTGCGAATTGATGTTGGACCGATCTCTGACAGCGCACGCAACCTCCATTTCTACTGTTTGACAGCCGACACTTGCAGCGCGTGAATTCCAACATCACGATTGCCCGTTGGCATTCAAAGGTCCAAAGCCAAGCAAATGCAACTGAAAGCTGGATCCCGAAGATGCTGGCGGCAAAGAAATGGACCACTGAGGCCGGATCAGTCGCCACACCGCTGTTGCTTATCGCGTCGAAAAGAAGACGTTTCAGTCCATGGGTAGACAAAAATGTGCGCCCGGTCACGGCAGCGACCTACATTGAGGTATCGTGCGATGAGTCGACGCTGGCGCAAGACGCCCAAAGGCCGACTATTCGTGCAAAATTGGGAACGCCAGTCGCTCAAGTGTTCGATCGCAACGCCTGGAGTGCTCGGCGCAAGGGGACGCGGCGTTAGGGGCGAGCGGCGCATAGGATTACATAAAGGATTGTGTGAGGTCTCACTAACCAGTATCGGAGGTCGCCATCAGCCGACGCCGATTGTGCAGAAGATCCAAAAAAGACTACTAGGAGAAGCGCGCAAAGGAGAAAGCGATCGATGTGGTAGGCGAGAAGAATAAGATATGAGAATGATCAGCTTGGCCTTGGTAGAAGACGATGCGCAGATGCGGGACAAAATACTCGTCCCAGGGCTGCGAGACTATGGGTTCGACGTCCGAAGCGCAGGAACTGCCGCAGATTTCTTCCGTTTGATAAAGGTGCGTGACACCGATTTGGTGCTGGTTGATCTGAGCTTGCCTGATCTGGACGGGCTGGAACTTCTATCCAGACTCCGCCAGCGGCAGGAAGACGTGGGAATTGTCGTTCTCACTGCGAGGAGGGGACGGCAGGATCACCTAGCTGCACTATTGAAAGGAGCCGATTTGTACTTCAAGAAGCCGGCTGACATCGAACTGGTTGCGCTGTCAATGCGGCAGCTAGCAAAGAGGCTGGACACTAAGAGGCTTGCTGATCAAGAGGGTCAGTCTGAGAGTCCAGAAAAGCAGAATAGGCAGCTCGCTACTTGGAAGTTACAGGACGATGGCTGGGTCCTTTGGATGGAAGATTCGGGATCAGTGGCACTGAATGTTTCGGAGCGGCTTCTCATGCGCGCACTTGTTGCCGCGCGAGGTAAGAGCATCACGAGAGGCGCGTTGGCGGCGCTGCTGAGCGAGGATGTTGCGGCGTGCGATGTAACCCGGCTGGATATGGTGATTCATCGATTGCGCAAGAAGCTTGCTACGCTCAATGCCTCAGGTGAGACACTGCAAATCGTCGCTCGCCGAGGAATTGGATACTCCCTGGAGGCTAGTTCAAATTTGCTGCCGATAGCCGAACGGTGACAGTCGTGCCCGTCCCTGGCGATGAGGCCAGTTCTACCTGGCCACCAGCGTGCTCGACCAATTCCTTGACGATAGCTAAGCCAAGACCAACGCCTTCAGAAGATGACCTCGCACTAAACAGTGGCTCAAAGGCTCTACGAAGTGTGGAGGCATCCATTCCGCTACCGGTGTCCCGGATGGTGATGGTCGCGACACACTCCTCAGATGACGCACTAATGCTGAACGTTCCGCCCTCGCTTATCGCTTGGCCTGCATTGGTGCTTAGATTCATGATCACGTGTTGGAAATGTGCGGGATCGATTGCCAGTTCCAAGTCGTCAGGCACGTCGATGTCGAGCGACGCGCGACGGGGCAGCAGTTTTCGTATCAGCGGTGCTAGGTGTTCAAGCGTCTCGCTCAGAGGGGTCACCATGATCTCGGATTTCTCTCGCTTCGCGAAATCAAGAATCCTGTCGATGACGTCGAACCCCATTTCGCAAGACTTGCTAATCTCCTCCATTGCGCAAATGAGGGCATCCACGCCTCCGTCCGCAAGCCGCTCAGCGTCCGCGGCAAACGCCGAAATGACGCTGAGATTGTTAGCTACATCATGGATTACGCCCACGGCCAGCTGAGAGGCGGTGTCAAATTTCTGCATGCGCGTCAGGGCTGCTTCGGCCGACTCGCGAGCCGACATCACGCGACCTAGCTCTGTGAGGGCATCCTCAAGCTCCTTTGCCTTGATTCGAGCGGTGTTATACGAGCTCCGCAGGGCATTGGTGGTGTGGTCGACCAACAAGCCAATCAACGCATAGGTGATGCAAAGCTGGGCGAGGTACACCGCCATGATTGACAGTGGTTGTCCCCTAAGTGTGGCCAGCCAGGCCACCTCCAGGAAAACGAGGCTCAAAAGACCGTAGCAAGTCCACAGCATTCGGCGTCCGAAGAGAAGGCCGGCTAGAAGAACTACAAACAAGGGGAGAGGATCCCGCGTGAGATTTCCGGGCTCAACACTCCAGTAGCCAACAGCAAGACTTGCGATAATTCCAAAGAGAAAAACTTTGGCGCCAATGCCAAATCTTTCTGTACGTGTGTATGCCAAGGCCCAGATGGATGCGCCGGATACAATGAAATCACTAAAGATATCCGCTAGCTCGACGCTGTCGATTCTGCCGGGATCAGCCAAGCTGACCCACAAAGAGATTGCCTTGTTCGCAACGGGGAGGACGGCGAAGAGTACATACAAGACTTGCATGAACGGGGAATTCCGCGATTCCACCATGTCTTGGAACTGCGGAACCAGAAGCCAACGACGAAACGCATGCACTTGAACAGCTCCCGCTGCGATGTTCGTGATAAATGTGGGGCGGCCCCGATGGTCAGAAATGAACCCTGACGCCTGACGCCTGACGCGTCACCATTGTAGCGGCCCTCTGGTTCGACACTCTCATCCACGCTTACACCTTCGACCTCCTGCCGCGGCGTCGCCCAGATGCGCCTGCGCCGTTAGCTTGGTTAGTGTGGCGCGTTCGCCACCGCACTATGATCCAGGTGTAGGGGAGGCACAGCGGAAGCTAGGTACGCGCGCCGGACGTCTTTGAAACCTAGCACTTGGGGAAGCTATGAATCACTACTCGACTCCGTGGCGACGCGGAATGCAGTACCTATGCCCTTCACTCTGGCTGTGCGTATCGATGTTGTCCGCATGTGGCGGAGGGTCAAGCGCGCAAGCCGAGGCCGCCCAGCCGCTGCCGGTGACGCCAACCCAGCCCTCCGTCCCGCCGGCCGAGGCACCCACAGAGGCGCCGGCCCCTGTGCCAAGTCCAACCCGCACCTTCAGTCATCCCGGTATCGTGTTCACGCGAGACCACTTGGATGCGATCAAGTCAAGGCTCACGCAGGATCCCTGGAAAGCCGGCTACGCAATGCTGGCGTCCAATTCGCATAGCTCGCTCAGCTATCAGCCTCTGGGGCCTTTCAAAGCGGTGTCCCGTAATCCGGATATGAATCTGGACGCGTATAAGCATGACATGATGGCGGCATCAAACCTGACGCTCATGTGGTACTTCACTGACAATACCGCATACGCTAGCAAGGCACGCGAAATTCTACTGGCATGGGCAACCGTTCAAAAGGAATTTAGCGGTGCTGAGTCCAGTTTCGCGATAGGCGATGCTGCGATCCAAAGCATTGGCAGTGCAGAGATATTGCGTAGCACATACTCCGGCTGGACGGACGACGACACCCAGACGTTTAAGGACTACTTGGATCTGGTCTATTGGCCATCGCTTTTCATTGGCGGTGAGCGATGGGGGGCAGGATCGCAGACGCTCGGCGGTGGCCAGGGTGCTCTACAAATATGGTCAGCCATGGCTGTCGCAGTCTTCAGCGATGACACGGTCAAGTACAACATGGCCTTGAACGCGTATTTGACAGACCCTGCCAGCGGATTCAGCAACACGTTGCCCAATGGTCAGGCCGGCGATACAGGGCGCGACCAGGGTCACGCCTTTGGTCAAATTGCAAACACAGTCTATACGGCAGAGACCTTGTGGGCGCAAGGCTCGGACGCTTATGCATACTCAGACAATCGCCTGCTATCTATGATGGAATATTACGCCGACTTCAACTCAGGGGGCTCGCGTAATTTCATTCCCTATGGGCCAACATATGGCCTGTACACGTCAATTGGGCTGGATGCGAAGGGTCGACGCACCGACATTCCTGCGTCGGCCGGGCATCTGATTTACAATGCTTACGTCAATAGAAAAGGAGTGTCGGCGCCATATCTCTCGCACTACCGCACACTCGTCCCTGATTACACGTCGGGCTTCGTCTTCCCGGGATTCATTTTCAGAAGAGTTCAAGACAACAACCCAAAAAGAGATTTACTCAAGGCATCTTGGGAGCAGCCGACCGCCAATGAAGTGCCCAGCCTCGTTAACCAGGGCATAGGTTCTCCTAGTTCGACACCTGGCATGCAGAGTGCTGGAGACAGCCTGACTCTTACTGGCTCCGGCGTCGGAATCGAGAAAAATTATCAGTTCGCGAGTAGGATGGCCGAAGGAGATTTCACTTTCCAAGCGAAGGTAAAGACGTCCGGCACCGCCGGTAGTGCGGGGCGAGCGGGAATCATGATTCGCAAGTCCGCCGATGCCTCGCCGCGCACGCCCTATGTAGCTCTGACAATGTCTCCCCCCGGAACCACATCTGCCGGGGTGAGGTTGAACTGGCGGCGCGGTAGCACAACCTATTACATGGGGTACAAAGACTACGCGGCGGCGGGGGAGCCATACTGGATAAAGCTGGTCCGGCGAGGGAATTTCATCTACGGTTTCACGTCTGCAGATGGCGTCAGTTGGTCACCGACGTACAGCGTTGTGTTCCCTGCGGAGGGTGACGACAGTCTTGGGTCGAAAGTCCTGGTAGGGGCATTCAACTTCAGCGGCTCAGTGGGCGAGACAAGCACAGCTCGCTTCGAAGATGTGAGATTCGGATCCAATCCAAGCTCACTGCCACTGGCACCCACAGCACTTAGCGCCAATCCAAGCGCGGGCAAGATCGATCTGACGTGGAAAAGCGATCTGGCCAACGTTGTCTATTTTGACGTTTATCGTGCCTCCGGTGATTCCGACTTGGCCTTGATTGCTACGGAGGTCAACTCGCAAAGCTTCACCGACACAGACGTCCGTCCCGGTACCAACTACCGGTACGCCGTCAGGGCTTCAGGATACAGTGGTGAAAGCGCCTCGTCAGAGACATCGTCGGCTACAGGGATGTAGTTAATAGCCCGCTGCCTCTATCACCTCAAGATAGCGAGATGGAGCGGAGTCTGTTCGCTACTGACTCCGCTCCATGCCTCGTGATCCTGGAAGCGAACTGCGTAGACTGGATCTGACTGGATCGGGCGCTAAAGATGCATCGGCCCGTTGTGTCTTGATCAAGCACATAAACATTGGCCTCACACCTTGGTCGTCGCATCCGTCTTTTATCGCTCGCAAACCCAAGGCGTCTGTTATGAGTATTGGGCCTACGTTTGTACTACGGTGCCTCGGGTTGGCAGTCATGACGGTGCAGTGTCAACCTTCAAAAGCGGCAATTTATCTTGCTCGCGCGGTTGAGAGCACAGTTGATTCGGCGGCTCGGATGCGACATTCGGACGAGGAATGGGCTGCCGCTGCAGTCGACTCGGTGTCATGCCCTGTTGGGAGTGACCCGCGCCTGCCGGTCTCCAGTTGTTGGAAGTTCTGCCAAACAAGCGTCGCGGCGCAGGGCACGGCACCAGCGACGCATGCGGCATCCGACATCGGCGCATTGACCAATGGCGGCAGGTCGCTCTTCGCCTTTCGTCTTCAGCACGCAAATGCGAAAAGTATCTCGGCCGCGCTCCGCTCCGTTTACGCGAACGACGCACTTGGTCAAGCTGAGATCCGGGAAAAGGTATCGGGCGATGATGAGGCAGGCACAGTCCTGATCTATGCGACGCCGGACGAATGGAAGCAGGTGCTGCCCGTGCTTCAGAAGCTTGATCGGACGGCCAGGATGCTTAGGATACTGGTGACTGTGCTGGAAATTTGGTCCGAGCAAGCACAGTCCCTGATGGCTGCGCTGAGACCGCTTTCGCAAGAAGAGATAGCTCGAATGTCGTCAGTGCAGCAGGGAGCTCAAGCTCCACAGAATTGGATCCCGCTAGGCGCCGAGATCAGTGAACAGCATGGCCTCGGCGCGGCGGTGCTCCGCGGCGATGAACTTGCAATCATCAATTCTTTACAGAAGAGCGGCTCCGCAACCGTGCTGTCCAGTTTCATTGTTGCGGTCTCTTCCAGCAATGCCGCGATACTCCGATCGGGTGAGCTCATTCCCTATATCGAAGAAAGACGGAAGTTCGGCAGTGGAGGAGTTGAGACGCATGGTGGCTATATGGCAACCGGAAGCCACCTGAAGATCGTTCCGCTCATTGCTGACGATGGCGCGTCCATTGTGAATGTTGAATATGATCTCTCCTCACCGCTTGGATCGGCTGGCGGTACGTCGGCGCCAGTGCTCAGTACGAGGGGAATCAGGACCGAAGTCGCGCTCAAAGTGGGTGAAACCGCGATAATTGCGGGTCTGCTCGGCAATGAGCGAGGGCGAGATCAGAGCGCCGGCCTCCAGGGCAACGGCGGTCGATGGGCGCGAAATGGGCAGTGGAAGGGTGGGAGTTCAACGGAAAGAGGAGAGATCCTCGTTCTATTGACACCCTTGGTAGCGGACCCGAATTGAGCACAGTGCTGGGTGGCGGCTCTGTCATCTAACTTCGGGGAGAATGTATGCGGAGGTAATAATTAAGGTCCGCATCTATATCAAAGAGAGAGAGGCTCTAATTTGAGCCTCTCTCTGTAAGCCAGTCGTTTACGCGGCAGCCTCATCCTTGTATTTTTCAAGGTAGCTCTCATTCGGCTTTTCCAGCAGATCCAACTGCTGCAGAGCCACGAGAGCGCCCTCTTCTCCGATCTCCTCGACGATCTTGCCGTTCTCGATGCGGAAAACCGAGGTGCCGGTGAAGCGAATCTTCTTTCCCGACGCTTCCGGCAGCGAGCCGACGGGAAGGTCGCTAAAGGCCGGACCGGTGTGCGTGCCACCGCCGTCCCAACGTCCCACCACGTAATCGCCTTCGGCGATCAACGGACTGGTCCCCCAGAAGTTCAGATCCGGGAACGCTTCACGGAATTCCGTCATCATCTTGCGTACCGCTTGATGGCCTCGGATGGGGCCATGCATCGGGTAGTGGACCAAACCATTGGGTGCCAAGAGTTCTTCGATGACACTAAGGTCGGCTGGGCTTCCCCAGAACGCCTTGAACCAGCGCTCCACGATGGCCTTGTTCTCTTCGAGTTTGTTCTTCGACATGTGTATCTCCTCGCATTAGTGATCACCGCGCACCGTTCGATGCGCGGCACCGAATGTAATCATTCGATGCAGCCAATTTAGGCGGTCGTCGCAGGTCGGAAACTCTGTTTGTTGCTTCCGAAGTGATCTCATGGGGTCCCGCTTCAATCGCAAGAAACGGACTGCCCCGAAAGCCTTCGTCCGCTAGTGTCCTTACCTTCAAAAAAGCCGGCCGACAGCTCACGCGGATCGTGCAGATGCTTTGGCCGCTATCCAATTCGCTTGAGAGCGGGCATGACATTTCTATCACTTCTGACGGAATCCGACCCTCGTTTGCGGAAGCCGTCACACCAGATCTTGAGGGTCGATGACAGAGTTCGGGCGCTGGCGCGAGACATGCTGGCGACGATGTACCGCATGGGCGCGTGCGGCTTGGCTGCGCCCCAGGTCAATGCACGCGTTCGCTTGATCGTGATGGATACTTCGCGTGAACGTAATCGCCCTTGGATCTATCTCAACCCGGAGTTGGTGGCCGTGGGCCAACGTCAAGCCAGGTTTGAGGAGGGCTGTCTGTCACTTCCAGGTATTTTCGTGGATGTCTACCGCGCACGACGCGTGACGCTGCGTTCAACTGGGCTGGATGGGCAGCTGTTCGAACAGGAGATGGTCGGTTGGGACAGTGCGGTCATCCAGCATGAAATCGACCATTTGGACGGGCGTTTGATGACTGACATTTGGGTTGATCAGCAAGCAGGGCAAGATCGCCATTCCAGGAAGCGCCGGCATGGCTGAATGCGATCGACTATGCGGGCGATTGCAGCACAAGAGCGTAGTGGCAAGGTTGCTGACGGTGGAGCGGGTAGCGAATTTGACCGCAAGAGTCGGAGTTTACCGGGCTTCTGACGGGCGTAACGTTGCAAATATTCCTCCGTTAAAGGCCAACCGATGAATCCGTCCATTCAGCGAGCATCCGTCCAGACCGCGTCGGGTCACATCAGCTATCTTCAGACCGCCGACACGGGACCGGTGGCTCTGTTTATTCACGGAGTGCTGGTCAACGGCTACCTTTGGCGCCACCAGCTCTCTGCTCTGGCTGACTTGCGACGCTGCGTGGCCATCGATTTGATGGGTCACGGCCATACCACTATCGCCGCGGATCAGGCCGTGTCCTTTGAAGCTCAGGCCGAAATGGTTCGCGAGTTCCTCGACGCATTGTCCATAGATCAAGTCGATCTGGTCGCCAATGACAGCGGCACAGGTGTGGCTCAGATTTTTGCAGCACGCTACCCCGATCGCCTGCGCAGCTTGACCCTGACCAACGGCGACGTTCAGGACAATTGGCCTCCGGCGAACTTCTCTGGCTTCCTCGATATGGTCAAAGCCGGCGGGTTGCCGCAAACGCTCCGACGGATGCTGGAGGACAAGGATTTTTTCCGGGGACCTGACGCAATGGAGGGCGCCTACGAACGTTCCTCTGACGTGTCAGACGAAACCATCGAGACCTATATCCGCCCGCATCTGGCATCGCCCGAACGCACCCAGGATCTGGTGCGTTTCATCCTGGCGTTCGACCATTCGCAGACGGTAAAGATCGAACGAGCATTGCGGGGGGTCGCTGTGCCTGCCTTGGTCGTTTGGGGCACCGGCGACATCTTCTTCGGCAAGGAGTGGTCGGATTTCCTGGCACGAACCCTGGGCGGGCCCGTTACGCAGTTGGAGGTGGCCAACGCGCGGTTGCTGTTCCCTGAGGAGCGGGCAAAGGAGTTGAACGAAGCGCTGCGCGCCTTCTGGACTCAAGAGGACTGAGATGCACGCAGCCCAGCCATCCGTCAAGGACGCAGTATTCGTTGTGCCGCCGGACCATGCACCTAACGCTCGACAGCAAGTCACAGCGTATTGCCAGACCTTGGTCAACGCCGGTCAAGCGCGCTGGGGGGAGGGTTCGGAGGGCGCTGCTCAGTTGCACTTGCATACCGGAGAGGTCTACCTCTTCGGTGAGTTTGGCCTCACCAAGGTGGTGTGAATAAGGACTTACATGCTGACGTTGCACTATTGGCCTGGTTATTGTTCGTTGGCCGCTCACATCGTCCTGCGGTGGATAGGTTCGCCGTATCGGTTGAAGCTGGCGGATCTCGACACGCGACAGTCGAACGCCTTCTTGCGCTTGAATCCATCGTCAACCGTCCCGGTCTTGGTGGACGAAGACGGTTGGGCGCTCAGCCAGAACGTGGCGGTCCTGCGCTACTTGGCAGAGATCTCCCCGCAGGCGCGTCTGGGCGGGGAGGGGGTGCGTGGACGGGCCTTGGTGAATCGCTGGCTGGCCTACATCAACTCCGACGTTCACAAAGCGTTTTCTCCGCTGATGCATCCAGAACGGTTGGCTGTTGACCAGGACGAGCGCGAGCAAACACTCGATGACGCTAGAAAAGTGCTGCGCAAGCATTTTGGGGTGTTCGACAAAGCGTTGGGAGAGCGGCCTTGGATCGCTGGCGATCACCGCAGCATTGCCGATCCCTACCTTTTCGTGCTCACCCGCTGGGCCCGCGCCAGGGGCGTGGATCTAGGTGGCTTCGATGGGGTGAACACGCATTTCGCACGGCTATGCGCAGACCCTGATGTGTGTGAGGCACTGGCCGAGGAAGGGTTGGCCGGGACAGAGTTGGCCGCGCGGCCGGAACATTAAGGAGCTATTGCGATGCCGACAAACTCGAATTGGACCCTGAGCCGCATGGCATCGCCACTGGGCGAGATGCTGTTGGCCATCGACGCCCAGCAGGCAGTCCGAGCCTTGGATTTTGCCGGTCACGAGGGCCACATGCAGCGGGCCCTGGGCCAGCAGTATGGTCAGGTCGAACTCACCGAAGCAGCTGCCCCACCGTTCATCGAAGAAGCATTGACGCGGTACTTCGCTGGTGAGTGGGAGGCGATCGACGCGCTGCCTATCGCCACGCGAGGCACACCCCTACAGGAGCAGGTCTGGACGGCGCTTCGTCGCATTCCGGTCGGCACCACCACGTCTTACGGAAAGTTGGCCAAGGCCCTGGGTTTCGACGACCCACGTGCGGCCATCGATGTTGGCGCGGCCAACGGCGCCAATCCCATCGCCATCGTTGTCCCCTGCCACCGGGTCATTGCCAGTGATGGCGGCCTCAAAGGATACGCTTGGGGGCTGCACCGAAAGTCCTGGCTGCTGGAACACGAAAAGGCGCTTATGCCGCGCCAAGCGGTTCCCCAGACCGGGACATTGCCCGGGTTTTGAAACGTGCTTTGTCCCACGCTACCAGCAGCGCGCTGGAACGATGGCTCGAGCATGGATCAGTACCCGCAACCCTATTGGCCTGGGAACGCAGCATCGGCCAGTCGCTAAGTCGTTAGTGTTTTCATCCTTTTTCAGAAGAGAGCAAACATGAATCAACCCAATGCCCACCATTCGGGGCAGTTCTGTATTTCCGACATTTCCATCAATCGCTTGGGCTACGGCGCGATGCGAATCGTTGGCGATGGAATCTGGGGTCCTCCAAAGGACGTGCACGAGGCCCTTCGGACGCTTCGGCGACTGCCGGAGCTCGGTGTGAACTTCATCGACACCGCTGATAGCTACGGCCCGTACGACAGTGAGGAACTGATTCGGGAGGCGTTGTATCCCTACGATGGGTTGCTCATCGCTACCAAAGGGGGGTTCGTTCGTCATGGGGAGAATCAATGGGCGCCGCTGGGACGCCCTGAATACCTCCGGCATGCAGTGCTGCAGAGCATGCGGCGCCTGAACGTAGAACGGATCGACCTGTGGCAGCTGCATCGCATTGATCCCAAGGTCCCGCGGGATGAGCAGTTCGATGCCATCGCTCAGATGCAAAGGGAGGGGCTGATCCGCCATGTTGGTCTGAGCGAAGTGGGCGTTGATGAGATACAGGCCGCGCAGCAGCACTTTCCGGTGGTGACGGTTCAGAACATGTTCAACCTGGTGACCCGCAGGCACGAATCGGTGCTCAACTACTGCCAAGACCAAGGCATCGGCTTTATTCCATGGTTCCCGCTGGGCGCGGGCGATTTGGTCAAGCCGGGCTCCTTCCTGGATCGGCTCTCCAAGCGGACGGGTTTCACCCCCGGACAAATTGCTTTGGCATGGGTGCTGCAGCGCAGCCCGGTAACGTTGCCGATCCCCGGGACCGGTAAGGTTAGGCACCTTGAGGAGAACGTCGCTGCGGCGGGACTTCAGCTCTCTGCCGAAGATTTCGCCGAGCTGGATCGGCTGGGTCAAGCTGCGCCGGAAACGCCTGGGCCGGGAGCCTGATAGTCCCGCGCCGCCGCTCGCCTCCTCCGCAAGGGGGCCACCGAATGAGGTGGCCCCTGTTCAACGTTGCCGTCGCCGGCCGCAGCACAACGATGGTCCAGATAAGAACCGCATTCGATGATCCTTGCCTCGACAACTACCGCTGGCGCAGCCGACCTTTCGCCGCACGCCTATGCAAAGGCGGTCGCCTTTCTTTCCGCTCTTGATCCGGCATGGGCCCGCCACATCGAGATGGTCGGCCCGTGCCGGCACACGGCGAAACCGGCACGAGAGCCTTATGAGGCCTTGGTCCGTGCCATCGCCTACCAGCAACTGCACGCCAAGGCCGGTGACGCCATCTTGGCGCGATTTTTGGCGTTGTACCCAGATTCGACGTTCCCCTCAGCAACTCAGCTGCTGGCAACTGATCCAGAGCAACAACTCGCTTGCGGGTTTTCGGCGGCCAAGCTCGCCACCATCCGGGGAATCGCCCAGGCTACGCTGGAGGGCGTGGTCCCCAACCTTGCAGAGGCGCGCGCTTTGAGTGACGAGGCGCTGATCGAAAGGCTGGTTTCGCTCAAAGGGGTCGGGCGCTGGACCGTGGAGATGTTTCTGATTTACAGCTTGGAGCGTTCAGACATCCTGCCAGTGGATGACTTTGGAGTGCGAGAGGGCTATCGGCGCCTCAAAGACCTGGAAAAAGCTCCAACACCACGCCAGATGCGTGAGCTGGGCCGGGCTTGGAGTCCGTATCGGACAGTGGCGGCTTGGTATCTCTGGAGGTTGCCAGCACGTGAACAGGGGCTTGAGTTCGATAGCAAGAAATAGATTTCTTGCGCATGAATTGTAATTTACAGTGTCCACGTCGTGAACTCAGGACCACACCATGAACATGCAAGATCCTTCTCCTTTTGCTTACGATACTGACGATGCGCGCTGGGAAGCGGTGCAGGCGAGAGACGTCCACGCAGACGGCCACTTCGTCTATGCCGTGCGGACCACAGGTGTGTATTGCCGCCCTAGTTCTTCGGCGCGGCTGCCAAAGCGCGCGAACGTGGTGTTCTTTGACTCCGAGCAGGCAGCTGAAGCAGCAGGCTACCGTGCGAGCCGTCGCGCCAAGGGCGATCGCACCATCGCCGCAGCACAACGCACGGCCTTGGTCGCGCGTGCCTGCCGTCAGATCGAGACAGCCGAAACCGCTCCAAATCTGGATGAGTTGGCCGCGGAAGCGGGAATGAGTCCCTTCCACTTCCATCGCGTTTTCAAAGCGGAAACCGGCCTGACGCCCAAGGCCTACGTCACCGCATTTCGTGCCCGCAAACTGCGTGAGGAATTGAACTCGTCCGTCGGCACGGTGACCGACGCCATCTACGGCGCGGGCTTCAACTCCAACAGCCGTTTTTACGAAACGTCCGAGGAGGTCTTGGGCATGCGAGCAAAGGAGTATCGTGCGGGCGGCATCGGAACGGTGATTCGGTTCGCTGTAGGTGAATCTGCACTGGGCGCAATTTTGGTGGCACAGAGCCAACGCGGCATTTGCACCATTCTCTTGGGCGACGACCCTGATCGGCTGGTGCGCGACTTACAGGACCAGTTCCCCAAAGCGGAGCTCGTGGGCGGAGATGGCAACTTCGAGAAGCTGGTTGCCCAAGTGGTTGGGTTCATTGAGGCGCCCGGGATTGGACTGAATTTGCCATTGGACGTGCGAGGTACGGTCTTTCAGCAGCGCGTGTGGCAAGCCCTTCGTGAGATACCTGCTGGCGAGACCGCCAGCTATGCGCAGATCGCCGAGCGCATCGGCACGCCCAAAGCGGTGCGTGCAGTGGCCCAGGCCTGCGCTGCCAATCACTTGGCGGTTGCCATTCCTTGTCACCGTGTCGTGCGACGAAACGGTGATATATCGGGCTATCGTTGGGGGGTGGAGCGTAAACGAGAACTATTGCGCCGTGAGGTGCAGGCTACAAAAGGACAGCAATCATGAGTGTATTGGCAACCACCATTGAAGCCTTGGATTGGGAAGAAATTGCCCGCCAGCTGGATGGGGAGGGCTATGCACTCCTGCCCGGTCTACTGTTGCCGGATTTGCCGTCGATAGAGGAGGGAACGGACGAAGGATGGGTGTCCCTGACCTCGGTAGATATGGGGCGAGGCAAACTCTACTACTATGCCGACGATATGCCCGAACCGTTGGGCACTCTGCGCCAGTCGCTTTATCCGCATTTGGCCGCGATCGCCAACAGCTGGAATCAGGTACTGGGAGTCGATGACCGTTACCCGCTAACGCTCAAGGCCTTCCAACAACGGCAGCGTGAAGTGGGGCAGGTGCGTGGCCAGAGCCATCTGTCCCAACTTGGCGAATCGGACTACTTGGCGCTTCACCAACGCGCCGAGGACGAGCTGATATTCCCCTTGCAGCTGATCGGTCTGTTGTCGGCGCCTGGGCAAGACTTCACTGGCGGCGAATTCGTGATGACCGAACAGAGGCCACGCATGCAGTCCCGGCCTATGGTGCTGCCCCTGACCCAAGGAGATGCGGCCATCATCAGCACCGCACAGCGGCCCTTCAAGGGCAGTAAGGGGTATTACCGGGTAAATCTCAAGCACGCCATCAGCAGGGTGCGCAGCGGTGAACGTCGGGGACTGGAGCTTTTCTTCCATGACACGCGATGACACCGGCCTTCCGCGCCCGACTTCCGTGTCTGCAAAGTCATGGACACTGCTTGGCGCGGACCAGAAACCATACGCCAGCAGTGTGCCGGGAACACTGGGCGGGCATCGAGGCGGGAAGATATATGGTCGGCTGAACTGTCGGGCAGCGCTCCAGGCCATCGCCCGGGGGGGGTACGTCAAACATCGCGTCTTTTTCATCGACGAAGCAACAGCAGTGGCCGCCGGCTACCGCCCATGTGCAGTATGCATGCCTGAGCGGTACGCAGCTTGGAAGGCTGAAAACTCCCCAAAGAAAGCGACATGATCATGACGACGCCAACCCTGTTCACCCTCCCTGAGACGTCCCTTCCCGGCCCTCTTCCTGTCGATTACCTAAGCCTGGAAGATCGAATCGAACACAGCGCCTGGAACACGCTTGAAACCCAGCTCACCCGCGAGGGGTTTGCCGTCCTGCCCGGGCTGCTAAGTCCTGCGCAGTGTCGCCAGACAGCAGATCTATTTTTAGAAGAGGATTTGTTCCGCAGTCGCATTGTGATGGAACGTTACGCGTTTGGTCGAGGCGTCTACAAGTACTTTCGCTATCCGTTGCCGGATCTAGTGGGTCGCCTGCGCGAATCCTTGTATTCGCATCTCGCCCCCATAGCCAACCGTTGGCATACCGCAATGCGCATTGGAGAGCGCTTTCCTGCTACCCATGCGGAGTTTCGGGAGATTTGCAACCGGGCCGGCCAGCCGCGCCCAACCCCACTGTTGCTGCGATACCAAGCCGGCGATTACTGCTGCTTGCACCAAGACCTGTACGGCGATCACGTCTTCCCGCTGCAGGTAGTGTTTCTGTTGGATCAGCCCGGCCGGGATTTTGAAGGAGGAGAGCTGCTGCTGACTGAGAGCGATCCCAAGCGACCAGGCAGGGCAGAGGTGGTGCCCTTGGGCCAAGGCGATGCAGTGGTATTCGCCGTCAACCATCGGCCGGTACGTTCGGCAAGGGGATTCTACAGAGCTAATTTACGACATGGGGTGAGCAGGCTGCTCGCGGGCCAGCGACACACGCTGGGTATTATCTTCCATGACGCAAAATAGCTTTTCCGACTAAGTTTTCTTCAGCTCCTTGATGCCCAAGTGCCGCGTGTATTTGGAAGGGATTTAACTTTGAGGAACAACAGCAAGAGCGCGGTCGCCGCCACAGGTGTCGAGCGAACACTCTTCTAAAGAGCAGCTGAGCGGGCAAGTGTCCTCGGATTCGCCGCGTGGTCCACGGACGAGTGTCGCCACGACCGTCGAGCCCCGATCATCCTTCGAGCCTACGACGTTCAGGCCACCTGAATCTCGCCCAACAGCCGGCCTAAAAATTCCTGTCCCTTCTACAAGTCCGGGATTTCCCGTTCAGACATGAATAGACCCTGTTGAACATGATCTTGCGGTAAGAGTAGCGACTTTTCGCCCCAAGCCCACATCGATTCGATGCCTAACCCTGCGGCAACTGCGCATCAATGCCCTCTGCCTTGCGGCCACCACCAACCAAGTAATATTTGCACTGGTCCGTCACGCACCGAAATTTTCTCCCTCATAAGCTGAAATCTCTGCAATGGTGCGCTGATAATGTTCGGAAAGAACATGCATCAATTGGGACATATCGGCTCGCTGATCGGTAACTAAATTGCGCTAGGAGTGCTTCAGGGCGTGGTAGGGGCAGAGTTAAATTCACGCCTGAAATACTCCCTCCGGGCTAGAACGACCGAACAGGAGATGCAGGAGGCCGACGTGCAGCAGAGTAGTGCGATGGAGGGGGTCACCACGCGGTGGCCGGAGAGAATCTGGGTGGTACGGCATGGCCAGAGTGCTGGGAACGTGGCACGTGACTACGCCGAGGCAAACAACATCACTCTGATCGAACTGGAACACCGCGATGCAGATGTACCGCTCTCATCGCTTGGGCAGCGCCAATCCCAAGCGCTTGGCGCATGGATCAAGGGACTTAAGGAACATCAGCGACCTCAGGTTGTGCTGGCCTCTCCGTATGTGCGTGCGCAGCAAACCGCACAGGCAGTGGCAGACGTGCTCGGCAATGACCGGCGTTTGGTCATTGATGAGCGCCTGCGGGAGAAGGAATTCGGCATTCTGGATCGCTATACCTCCAGCGGCATCGTCGCCACCTTCCCAGAGCTGGCCGCTCAGCGACGACTTGTCGGAAAGTTCTATTTCCGTCCCCCTGGTGGCGAGAGTTGGTGCGACGTGATCCTGCGGCTACGCGGGGTGGTTGGGGATCTGCAGCGCAACCACGCCGGCGCACGCATAATGATCGTAGCCCACCAGGTGATTGTGAACTGCATGCGGTACCTCCTGGAGGGCATGGATGAACAGACAATTCTCGACATTGATCGTCAGGGCGATGTGCCAAACTGCGGAGTCACGGAGTATCAAGCTGCCCAGGGCGGCCGGCTCGTTTTAGTGCAGGCCAATTTCGTCTCGCGTGAGCTCGCCGAGGCGCCCACGACCACTTCGCCTGACCAACCCGCTGGAGCCAGGTGAGATGACGCGCCGGGTTGTGCAGTGGCTGATACCGGCGGTTCTGCGGGCGCATCCTGTGCCGGCGCCCGGTCGCGACAAGGAGGACCGGGGCCGAGTGTCCGTCGTGGGCGGGTCTCGACAAGTGCCGGGAGCGGCTTTGCTGGCAAGCGAAGCCGCTCTTCGCGCGGGAGCGGGCAAGCTGCAGATTGGGACCGCAGGGAGCCTGGTGGCGGCACTGGCGTTGGCTGTGCCTGAAGCAATGTTCCCGGCAATGCACGAGACCGCCGGAGAAGAACTGGCTGCCAGCATGGCCGCCCCATTTCATGGCTCGAGGGCAAAGTCCAAGGCCCGCAATGCGTGCCCGATCAGCGCTTCGAGTTCGGCGCGGCTTGCACCGTCCCTAGCCTGGAATGAAATCATCTGCGTGACGCTGTGTAGGAACACGGCACATGGCAGGGTGTCGAGCCCAGCAGGCAACTCACCGGCGGTACGGGCACGTTCGAGACGTGCATGAATGAACTCGCGGGTCTTGCCGCGTGCCGCTTTGAGGTATGCCCGCGCGCGTTCGTTGTCCGGCAAGCAATTTACCACGCCGAGTACCAGCAGGCAGCCTCCAGGCCTTACCGATTGGGCCACGTCGATGCTCGCATTAAGCATGCCCTCAATGCCATCGCGCAATGTGGCGCCGCAGTCCAGCGCCTGCCGTGGCTTTGCCCCCACCGTTGCGATGTAGTGGTCTACCGCTTCGCAAAAAACTGCCTCTTTGGAGCCAAACGCTATGTAGAAGCTCGGTGGCGCGATGCCCGCCGCCGCCGTCAGATCGACTAGTTGTGCACCTTCATAACCGCGGGCCCAGAACACCTTCATCATCGCTTGAAGGGCGACATCACGGTCGAAGCGCCGTGGGCGGCCACGCTGAGTCATGTCTTCTCCATTTATGTAATTGCTACTACAGTATTCTACAAGTCCGGCCCTTCATGGCCAACCTGAGCACCAACTTACAAAGAGAGGATCGAGTTATGTATGCATCTCCCCGCGCCATCGTCGAAGACTTTTTTCACCGCGCCGGGACGGGCGAGCCCGTCGAAAAGATCGCCGAACTGGTCAGCGAACAAGTCGATTGGTTTGTGGCGGGCGACACGAACGTCGTACCGTGGATTGGCCGCAAAGTTGGCAAGGCAGGCGCGGCAGAGTTCTACGCCCAAATCCGTGAGCAGATTTCGTCCGAAGCGTTCGATGTGAGCGAGATCCTCTCGCAAGGCAATCGGGTGATCGCGCTTGGGAAGCTGGCTTCACGCGTCGTGCGCACCGGAAAGTTGACCGAATCCGAATTCTGCTTCGACTTCATCGTCGAGAATGGCGAGATCACCCGTTTCCGTCTTTTCGAGGACAGTTTTGCCGTAGCGCAAGCCGCAGCCTGATGCAGTTCGCAAGTCCTCTCATTGGGCAATGATTGCCATAGTGCGCGCAAAACCATTGCCCCTCGCCCCGCCACCCAGGAGAAGAAGGCGGCGACAGCGCGAATTTGACGCCTTTCACCCGGCCGCGGTCATTGCCGCGACCGGCATCTAGCCACAGGCCCCCAGGGCGACACGGCTTGGGGCCGGTGGCCAAGAGCCTGGGACCCCCTCTGTCCGGGTCAATCAGCCCGAGACGTCCTTGAAGACTATGATCAACGCGGAGGACGATGCAAGTCGATCGGACGAGAGCTCTGATTTGATCTAGGGTTGTGGCTCCGCCTTACCCGCATGTCAGTAGCGCGAGTTGGCTTGGTTGCACTTGCTTTGGAACCTGGCACGCAGTCCGTGACAAACACTGGGCGAGGGTTGCCAGTGGGCTCGTGCCCCTATGCATTGCGAGATGAGTGGCGCAACTTTTTTAAAGGAAAAAGTGATACAACTGCTACGGACAACAGGGGGAGATTGCCGTGCTGAACAACGATAAGCCCTATTATCTTGAGCACTTGGTTGACTGTGTCAATCGAATGCTTCACTTTCGAGATGTGGGCGCCCACCTCGCACACAATCGTGCGAACTCTGGCGCTAGTACGCTCGATAAGGGCAACAATCGAATTATTGAGGGCAATATTGCCTGTTTGGTCCTTACCAGTGGACTCCAGTCCTACGGGGTCGAATGGGTGGGCGCTAGCTTTAATCTGAAGGAATACCTTAAAGAGTTGCTGAAATCCGACGGGGGCTACTTACTGATAGAGCCCCAGGGGAAGTGCATACACTCTCACATCAAAACGGGCGACAAAAATTCAAAAATCCCTCCCTTCTCGCCTTTATTTCCTGCAATGGAGGATGACAGGACACATGACTCGGAATATCTTCTACTCAACTTCCTTGGCCACGCCATCGGGAACAATTGTGTGCCAGCTACCGGAAGACTTTCCTTAATTACTGAGAGAATTCCTTGCGAGAGCTGCACTGCAGTCATATGTCAATTTTTAAAGACGTTTTGTGATATCACTCTTGATGTTTTCTACTTGTATGACACGCATGATCGATATCCTGCGAGCTTTCTCAACTCCGTGTCTGCGTATGACGTCCAATTGTTCAAAGTGGCGTTCCATACAGTTGTCGACCTGGTAAAAGTTCATGAGAACCCAAGGGTTACGCTCAAGCCTAGGGCACGCGAACAAGTAAGAATGTTCGGTGGGTCTCCCAACCAGATCCTGCAAGCCGTGAGGCCGGGCACCAGGGGGTCTGCCAACTAACCTAGGCGGCCGCTGCTGAGGGCAGGCTTAGCTCAGATGCAAAGGGCAAATAAGGGAATGACTGCATCCGGCCGGACGCGGACGCGCGCCAAGGCTCAGCTCGCCGCTGGCTAGCTTTAATTTCTTCAAATCAGAACAGCTCGGCGAGTCTGCAAGCTAAGCCGACAGCAGCCTATGAAGCAGGCGTCCGGTCATCAATCTGCATCAGGTACGGTGATTGGTACTTGCCAGATGTCTTAATCTGAAGGTCCCTCAGGTAGCTTTGCAGCCCCTCGGAGATTGCCTGTTCATCAGCAGCGACAGATCTGCCGAACACGGTGCTAATCGCGCTATTGACGTCCGGTCGGACGCGCACGCGGTCGGAAACGTACGCCCAGCCAAAATGGCTGACAAGCAGGGCCAAAGCCTCCTCCAAGCAGATGATCTGCGCCCAGTTGAAGCTGTCCTGTATTGACGCACCTACTTTGCACAGCGCTACCAGTGAACGCTTGTCGCCCGTGATCAGCCCGGCGCTATTGTCCTCGCAGAGTGCGGCAAAAAGTGCCAACTCACCACCATCGATATCCGGTGTACCTTCGAGCAGCGCATAGTTGGCCGACTCTGTGAGAACCACAACTTCACTGGCTTGGGACACCAGCAGATTGACCTGAGCCACTGCCAAGTCACTACCAAGCTTGAGTAGCGATTTGGCTGGATTTGCAGCATGCAGTTGGAAGCGAAGCTGAGAAAGAATTGAAAAGTCACTCAGCTTGATGCCCAGCGCGGTGGCCAGGTCTTCAATCAACCCGTACTGACAAAGAGACTTTGCCGCGTCGCTATCTAGCAGGTAGTGAGTGGCGCTCATCAGAATCCTTGCATGCTAAGCAAGTACGCGCGGTTGTCATCGGAAAGCCTGTCAACGTGGCAGTTCTTTAGGAAGCGGCCGTGCAACAGTTCCAGTGCACTCTTTTGGTTGGGTAGGTAGCCCAATGCCTGATGGCCGAACAGCCAGTCGTCATGCTCTCGGGCATAGCTGAGGATGATGTGGCCCGGGTCGATTCCAAGATCCTTGCCGCGGCTGACTGCTTCCATGGTGAGCTCTGCGGGTGAGGCCGGCGGCTGGTCGGTCTGGGGGAGATGGCGGTGGCCATTGCGTAGCAGCGTCAGCGCGAACTCATCGGCTTGGTGCTCTTCGGCATCGGCCAGGTTGTCCTCGGCTCCCTCGATGCTTTCGGTGATGGCTTCAAGGCCCTCATCGATCAGTACGCCCGCCGAATCGACATGGCCAAGACACACATGTGCCAGCTCGTGCGCGAGTACGAAAAGCTGCTTGGCGTTTTGGTTGGACTGGTAACCCAGGACGAAGACGGGCCTTCCATCAATGCGCAGTGCCATCCCGGTGACGCGCTTGCTCCCTCTGGGAAGGTCCTTGAGGAAGAGAACCGGGATGCCCTGATGCCAGCAAAAATCCAGAAGCGCTTGGAAGCTGATGTCCTTGGTTTCGCTGCCGGCCCGCACCATTCTGGCGAGCATCAGCGGGTCGTTAGGGAGGTCCTGGGCAGGCTGCTCCATGCAGAACAGAGCCAGTTTCCCCATTGCAACGCCCAGATTTGAGCAGACCTGTAGTTCGCTCTCTAAGGTCGCTGCGCGCTTTTTATAACGGGCACGGCGATCCGGGGCGAGCACTTCCAGCTCACCGCTCTCTGCAAAGCCAACATCCAGGCCAAGGCGTTGCTTGAGGATCGAGGCAAACTCAATCGCACCAGTGCTCGTCTTGAAAAGTGCGTTGTCCCACCAGTCGGGCAGAAGCCGGGTGACAAAGCTTTTGGGGAATCCGGCCGCGTCAAGAGCAGCGTAGGCGCTCTTGACCGTCACCGTTGGGGTGTTCTTGTTCATCCTTGGCCTCCGTTGGGCCTAGGCCAATTGTTACATGTGGGCTCGCTGGTGGGCAAAAAGCAGCTTGGCCAGTCGGCCGGCATGGGCATCGGTACCATCCCAGACGTGTGCGAGGGCCTCCATCAGCACCTGCGATTCCCTCGGGTCGCTGGTACCCTCGTATGCATCAATGTCCGCATATTTGCATAGGCTGCGCATCGTGCGTCCAACCTTCTTAGGACTGCCAAACAGATTGCGGTAGACCTGGGGTTGGCCCAAGCCTGAGGCCCTGGCAATAGCAGTGCTGGTCTTCAACCCATCTTGCGCGAATCGACTCCGAAGCTCGGCTGCGAGGGATTGTGTTTGCTTAAGCCGTTTCATGCAAAAGCCAAATTTGGAGTGCATAGAAGCATAGCCGTGTTATGCTTTACCTGTACACCCCCGACCCAGACGGCCCATGAGAGAGCTCCAGATCAAACAGGCGTTGGCCGACCACTTGGCCAGGCAGTCTGCTGCCACGGATATCTCATTGATCGAGGAACTGCGCCTTCACGGCGGGGAAGTCCGTGCGGACCTTGTTTTGGTCGAGCAGATGCATTGCTTTGAGATCAAGAGCGAGGCAGACAGCTTGGCGCGTCTGATTAATCAGGGATCCCGCTACGGCTGGGTGTTTGACCGGGTCACCTTGGTGATGGCGCCCTGTCATGTCACCAAGGCCATGGAACTTTTACCGCCCTGGTGGGGCGCCATGGTGGTGGATAGCAGTACCGGCTCGTTTGAGGTTCTGCGTGAGGCGGGATTGAACGTCAGG
Organism: Stenotrophomonas sp. RS-48; assembly: GCF_030053245.1. NCBI lineage: Bacteria > Pseudomonadati > Pseudomonadota > Gammaproteobacteria > Lysobacterales > Lysobacteraceae > Stenotrophomonas > Stenotrophomonas sp. RS-48. Next base: position 4,678 of record NZ_JASGBV010000031.1, on the reverse strand, counting down.
CACAAGGCGGCCTCGCTTGCTTCCATTCTTAACAAGGATGAAGCGCTTGAAGTTCTGCGGCAGGAGGGTCAGCTCACAGGCTGGCGCAGCAAGAGCCTGTATCTGATACAGCGGCATATCGCGCAGACCTTCAACCTTGAAGAGATCAAAGAGCACATCCGCGCTGCACTGCTCGCACGCGCGAGCAATGCAGCGGCAGTGCACTAGTACTGCTTCTGCAGTACGTAGCTGATGTGGTGGGTCCAGAACTCGGTGATGTGATAGTGACCACCTGTCTTGTCCTTGGCCGCCACAGTAGGGTCGACCCGGTCGGCGATGAGCCGGTCGCCAAATGAGAAAGGCTTGCCTTGGAATTCGGCGGGATAGCTGGTCAAGAAGATGCTCGAGATTGCGTTTGACTCTGCTTTTGTGGCGTATTGACCGCGAACGATGCGCCATTTGTCGTCAAGCGCGTATCGGATGGTGACTCGACTTCCGCGACGCGTGAGCGTTTCCTCGGACCAGTTTGGACTGAGCGGTCCGTAGTCCGAGAAGCCAACTAGCGCGGCGGGAGCCAACGCCTCGACGCTGGCCCAGAGATCCCAGTCTTTCCTCTTGACCTCGCCGGCGCCGTTGATATGCGCAAGCGACATGGGGAAAGCGCCAGAGGCGAGATGAATGTGTGCGAATCCCAGGCCCTTCAGGGCCAGAAGCATGCCCGCCAGGGCGCTCTTCTCGGTAGCGCCATAGGCTGGCGTTGGGCCAAGGTCGACGATTAGGCGGTTGGCCTTGGCAGCCAGTCCAGGTACAGCAAGTGCGGCCTGCACAATGGCAATGCCGTAGGGCACGTGTTCAATGTTCGACAGTCGCAAGCGAAGGGCAACATTCCGATTTCCCAAGTGAGGGGAAATCAGCGGGAAGTCCGCCGCAGCGGTCGTCGGGTTGAGCACAGGTATGCTCAGCAGGCCAGAGCCTCCCACCAGTTTCAGAAACTGGATCAACTCATTGAGCCGGGTGGCGGTGAGCTTACCCTCTGGATCGGAGTAGTCGATCAGTGCCGCGTGCTTCCAGACGTTGGCAAAGCTGCTCAACATCGTGGCGTGTTGTGCTGGCAGACGTGCCTCAATGCATGGAAGTGTTCTTGCCGCCACTGGAGCAAGTAGCTCCTTCAGTGCGCGCTGCTCCCACATCTGCCATTTGATGATCGGTACGTACTGCGGGTGACCTTCGTATTTAGTCGCCATGGCCCCTTCCTTGGCGGTGATAGTGTTCCAGCTCCCCTTCTTTAATGCTGAGCTGGTTGCATGCTCCGGGAGGAACCTCCCTCCATGGAGTCCTGGTGATACTCGGTGGAAATGTGACGAGTGTCAAACACACGGGCCGAGATTTAAGTGGCCGCAGCCGAGCCTTTGCATTTGGTTAAAGATTGGACTGGCCGCGCGCTCCAGTAAGGCCGTGTTCCGCGCCGGACCCATGATCTGGCTCGGAGCGTAGGATGCTGAAATCGCCTGACCGGCTAGTACGTGGCATCCCAGACCATCGATCCTCCTCTAAAAGCGGCTCACCCCGGGATCTTCTTGTCAGCGGAGAATCTACTGAAGAAGGTGGTAAGCGGGCCGGCGCTCCAGACGGCGGACTTAGGCTTGGCTGGAGAAGCGTCTATCTGGGTCAGCTCGGCACTATCCTGCGTAGCTTCATCTGGCGACCCTTCTCCTTTCGTCGACCTGTTCTTCCTGGTGGCGACCTTCTCAAAGTAATGGGGGTGGCAATAGCATTCGATGCTCTTGGACTGAAAGTGGCGCGACATGGAAATTCCGCTTGCTTGCCTGATGATCTGTAGGGCCTCGGTGATCTCCTTGCGCACGTCCCCACCGCGGTGCAAGACGAATGCAGACGAGTAGTTTTCGGTTTCCCTCATTTCAATCTCAAACCAGAACCCCTTTTGGCCATTGAGAAGATCGACCTCCAGCACCAGCGCAGAGCGTTCTTGAGCGGTAAAGGGGGTGCTTCCCGAAGCAAGGTAGGGCCAACAGCGTGTGGACCAGTTCGCGGCGTAAGAGCCAACCACCGCGTTCCTGCGGAGGGCTTCATGCTGGTGCTCGGTCAAGAAGTTCCAGCACTTGAACGCAGCGACATGGACTAGCTGACAAAGGACTACTGGACCGATTGGTGCGAAGTCACGGATGTGCCCCTTGGTGCGCAACATCTCCATCGCTGTAATGAGTCCTTCATGGATGTCGGACGCGGGACGCTTCTCCTTACGAGAGCGCAAATGGCTGATCGACTCACCATCGCCATTGGGTCGCCCATGTGACCCCTCATTTGTTGGGGGGGCGTTGGGTGCGGGCCGACCTCCGGTTCGAGTGGTGCTCTTGTCCTTGGTCAGGTCATGGCTAGGGTGCGGTGGATCGACCTCAAAGGAGAGCGCTGGGACGTCAAATCCTTCTCTCTTGGTAGAGCCAGCTTTCGTATCAACGCTTGGCATCCCCTTGGGTCGCTTCCTCTGCTCTCGGGGTTTGGGCTTCCATGTCTTCTGCTCATCTGTCACCTGGACATGGGCACCGTCGGTGTTGTCGTTGATCAGGATCTTGCCCACGGGGGGCATCCTCTCCGGCATATTGACGCTATGGATGGCGCGCACCAGCAGGATCTTGCCTTGGAAGGAATCTCCCTTCCTCCGCCGCAACGCATAGCCGGAAACCACAGCGCGGTATGGCCCTCGGCCTGGCTGCAAGGGAAGTCTCGCGTTGGTGTACCAACGCGGATCTTGGGAAGGGTCAAGGTCGATTCTCTCCATTGCCCTCTGCATCGGAGTAGCAAGCCGATTCGCTTGCACTCGCCCGTACTCATCGAAATAGAGAAGTGCGATCAGTGTGGCGTCGTCCTTAGACATGCCCAGTTCTAGCACGAGGTTCCAAGCGCCAGTCACATCGTCTGCGCCCGTCTTGTTGCCAGCAAAAACCTCGGAGTAGACCGCTTCGGAAGCAACTGTGTCCCATGGACCCATGCTGAAGATATCCGCAACTTTGTTAGTGAATCCGTAGAACGTCCGGTAGATCGCCATGCGAGGAATGACGAACTCCACGTGCTTGGTCGGATCGGGGTCACTGGTGTTCCTGACGACCAGGAACTCACTTCTGGCGCGGTACCGCGGATCAAGGTCCAGCTGACGCTTGGACAACACTTTGATGGGGTAGCGGTTGCTGTCACGACCGATTTCGGTATGAGCATGAACTTCCTGCAAGCGGCCCGTGCTGTGGTGCGCAGTGTAGAGCGCGGAAGACTCGCCTTCTTCCAACGCGTTCCCAGTTCGCAACTGCAACGCAGGCAAGGCGCCTACGTACTTGCTGCGCCTGAATACATCGCCGATCGCATATACAGACACGGCGCCAACGAAGATAGTGGTGATGAATGCCTCTCCATCGCGCATGCCGAACAACTCGGCGGTTTGCCGGAGTGAGAGCTTTTCTGGCGCTGCCATTCCCAACGGGATCGGGACCAGCTGGCACTCTACTGCGGTCGAGTCAGTGCCCTTGTGCGGCTTGGAGTAGCCGTCCATGTGAAGAATGAACCAATTGCGGTCGTCATCAGGGAAGTCTGTGAATTCAGTCATGCCATCGCTATGCGGAGTTCGTCATCATCCTTAGCGGCACTGAGGCTTTTTAATTGAGCCGCCGCAATTTGATCGCTAACTGCCCAAGCAGGAGCGGGGGACATGTGCTCGGACCATCAAGACTGGCTAGAGGGCTTCCTCAGTGAAGTCTCTCGCTCCAGAGAGACGTTCAACCGCTGACCCCAAGGGCTGGCATGCGCGCGCGTGAGCGCTCACCTGGTAGGCAGCCTAACGAATGAGGCTCGAGTCAGAAGCTTTGGGGCCCGCCGATGGATAGCAGGACCACCTTCACTGGCGGACGTAAAAGCCCTGCTCGAGTTCTTCCAAACAACTTCTACCAGCGGTACGCGCGTGCCCGCGGCACTTGGTAGCAAATCAATTTCAAGCAGACCACTGGGTCGACGCTTTAAACGAATCCGAGCGGATCGCAACCTAGCATTCGGGCCAGCTGGCGGGGCTGATGCGTTCTTCTGCTACAGATCCGAAGACGTAAGCTCAAATCAATGAGTTACGGCAGGGGGCTTCCGTTCCTAGGGGCTTGGCGAGTCGCGACAATTAATGTCGAGTCTCGCTAATTGGTGTGGATGACAGCCGCCGCCCACCAGTGCCGCAGCGCTGGCGCTGTGGTGTGGCGCGCGGAACGGTCGTTGTCGCCATCGCTTCGGGTCCAGCCCTTCGCCGCTGACCGAGGCGATGGCCGCCAGCTGCAACGCATCGATCTCGGTGGACGCCGGCAGCAGCCCGGGAAGGCGTGAAGCAAGCAGGGTCTTGCCACAACCGGGGCTGCCGATCAGCAGCAGATGGTGCCCGCCGGCCGCAGCCACCTCCAGCGCGCGCCGTGCATGCACCTGCCCGCGCACATCGGCCAGATCCGGCAGCGGCAGGGGCATGGTGTCCACCCGCTCAACCTGCGGCAGCAGGCGCGGATTGCCCAACCCGGCGCAGCATTCCAGCAACGTGCGGGCCACGCGCACGTCGGCGTGTTCGGCCAGCGCCGATTCGGCCGCATTCCCCGGTGGGACCACCAGGATGCGGCCCGCTTCGGCCGCCGCGATGGCGGCGGGCAGCGCGCCTGCAACCGGGCGC
>NZ_JASGBV010000030.1:0-7676 GCF_030053245.1 Stenotrophomonas sp. RS-48 | reverse complement strand
CAGGCGCTTCTGCTCATGTTCCATCTGCACGTAGCGCGGGAAGCGCGGGTGGTAGACGTCGGCACTGCGCAGGCGGCGGATGTGCACGTCGATGGTGCGCTCCTCCACGTACACGCTGCCGCCCCACACGTGGTCCAGCAGCTGGGCGCGGGTGTACACCCGCTCGGGGTGGGTCATGAAGAAGTGCAGCAGGCGGTACTCGGTCGGGCCGATCGGCACCGGCTGTTCGTTGGCGAACACGCGATGCGCGGCACCGTCGATGCGGATCGGACCGACTGCCACGCTGCCGTCCTCGTCGTCTTCGCGGGCGCGGCGCATGACCGCACGGATGCGGGCCAGCAGCTCCCGGGCCGAGAACGGCTTGACCACGTAATCGTCGACGCCGGCTTCCAGGCCGCCGACACGGTCGTTCTCCTCGCCACGCGCGGTCAGCATGATGATGGGCACCTCGCGGGTCAGCGTCTCCTTGCGCCAGCGGCGCGCCAGGTCCAGGCCGCTGGTGCCGGGCAGCATCCAGTCCAGCAGGATGAGGTCGGGAACACGGTCGGCGATCGCGGTCTGGGCTTCGCGGGCATCACCGGCGTGAACCGGCTCGTAGTCACCCTTGCGCAGGGCGAAGGCGACCATTTCGCGGATCGCGGGCTCGTCATCGACGATCAGGATACGTTTCTGCACGAGGGCACCGTAGGGCTCGGTTACTGGACGGGTGCCAGTAGACTACGGTTTGATGACATTTTTGTGACCATCGGGCCGGAACCGCTCCCGATTGCCACGGACCGGTCATGCAGCGCTCAGCGGCGGTCCAGGTCGGGGTCCTGCACGCCCTGCCGGCGCAGTTCCAACACGGTCGGGGTGATCGATTCGATGCGCGCGTCGACCCGGGCCCGTCCCACGTAGTCCAGCGCGGGATTGCGCTTGAGTGCCTGCAGCTGCATCAGCGCCTGCTCCGGCCGGCCGCTGAGGAAGGCGGCCTCGGCGTAGGCCTCGCTGGCACGGACGCTGTCCCCGGCCAGCTCGCTGGCACGGGCGTAGCGCTGCTGGAACACCGGATCGTTACCACTTTGCGACAGCAGCGGCCGCAGCATGGCCTGCGCGCGCTGCCCCGCCTCGCGGTTGCCCTGTTCGTTGAGGATCTCGGCGTAGGTCAGCGCGACGGGCCGGCTGTTGGGATGCTCGCGCAGCAGCTGCTCGAAACGGGCATTGGCCTGCGTGGCCTGGCCCGAGCGCGATTCGGCCTCGGCCAGGGCAAGGGCTACCCACAGGCTGTCCGGATGGGCCTGCAGCAGGCCGTTCAGGGTCTGCCGCGCCTCGCCGGCACCGCTGCGTCCCCCCCGCATCACCGCCAGGGCCTGGCCGTAGCGCTGGGCATCGTTCAATCCACTCTTCTGGCGTTTGCCCAGGTCGGCGTACTCGCGCTCCACCTCGCCGGTGGAGTCGGCACTGAGCACCCGCAACCGTTCACGTGCCCAGTCGAAGTCGCCGCTGGGGCCCCGGCTGAGCTGGCCAACCGGCACCCGCAGCACACTGCTTGGCAGCAGCGGGTTGCTGCCGCGCAGCAGCGGTTCGGACAGGGTCGGGTCGGCCGGGTCCACCCGTTCCCTGCGCTCGCCGCTGGGCGTGGTGGTGGTCAGCAGCACCGTGTCCTTCTTCATCTGCTCGGCGCGGGCCTTCGCTTCGCTGATGCGGGTGATGTTGACCGGGTGCGTGCGCAGGAACTCCGGCACGCTGTAGCCGCCCTCGTTGCCGCGCATGGCCGTCGACATCCGCTCGAAGAAGCCGGCCATCGCGTCCACGTCGTAACCGCTGCGTGACAGGGTGCGTATGCCCAGCCGATCGGCTTCCGATTCGTTGGAGCGGGTGTAGTTGATCTGCCGCTGTTGCATCAGGCCCATGCCCGAGCTGATCGCGGCCATGGTCGCATTGCCTGAAGAGGTGCTGTTGCTGGCCTGTGCCGCCACCACCGCCGCCAGCATGCCCAGCAGGATCGGGATCTGGTCGCGCTGGGCGCGCTCGACCCCGCGCAGCACGTGCTGCTGGGTGACGTGGGCGATTTCGTGTGACAGCACCGCAGCAACCTCGTCTTCGCGTTCGGCCGTCAGCACCAGCCCGGCGTTGACCCCGATGTAGCCGCCCAGGGTCGCGAAGGCGTTGATCTGGCGGTCCTTCATCACGAAGAAGGTGTAGGGCTGGCGCGGCTGGTCGCTGTTGGACCCCAGGCGGGTGCCCATGGTCTGCAGCCAGTCATTGACCAGCGGATCGTCCAGCAGGTAGCCATAGTTGCGCAGCTCGCGCAGCATCATCGCGCCGTACTCGGCCTGGCGGGCCGGGGTCAGCAGCTCGCCGGCCGAGGAGCCGATGTCGGGCAGCTTCTCCTGGGCCTGGGCCAGCGGCATGGCCAGGGCGAAGGTGACGGCGGTCGAAAGCAGCAGGGCTCGCAAGCGGGAGGTCCTCGGGTGGGGCGCGCCAAGCGTGGCAGGGCAGGGGGCAACCATTCGTTAATCCACAGTGTTGCGGTGGTAGCGTGGAAATTCCAGCGCACCGGTACCATATGTAGACCGTCGATCCATCGTGGAGTTTCCCGTGACAGCCCAGACCGCCGGCGGTGCCCCCGCCATCACCATCTATTCCACTGCCGTCTGCCCGTACTGCGTGGCCGCCAAGAACTTCCTCAAGAGCAAGGGCCAGCAGTGGACCGAGGTCCGCATCGACCTGGACCCGGCCGAACGCGAGAAGATGATGGCGCTGACCCGCCGCACCAGCGTGCCGCAGATCTTCGTCGGCGACGTCCATGTCGGTGGCTATGACGACATGATGGCGCTGCACCGTGAAGGCAAGCTTGAGCCGCTGCTGGCCGGGCAGGGCCAGGCATGAGCGCGGCCGACGACGGCAGCAAGGACCGCATCGCCGAGTTCACCGCGTTCCGCAAGCGCATGAACGAGCGCATCCTGGGCGAGCCGAACCAGGTGGTGCGCCGGTTCTTCGCGCTGGATACGCAGACCTACCAGGCCGGCGCGCTGGATGTGAAGACCAAGGAGCTGCTGGGGCTGGTGGCCTCGATGGTGCTGCGCTGCGACGACTGCATCAGCTACCACGTGGCCCAGTGCAAGGAGGCCGGGGTGACCCGCGAGGAGTTCTTCGAGACCTTCTCGGTCGGCCTGGTGGTCGGCGGCTCGATCGTGATCCCGCACCTGCGCCGCGCGGTCGATTTCCTCGACCAGCTCGAAGGCGGTGCCGCCGCCCCGGAAGCCCACGAGCACTGAGGGTAACGCCGGGCCATGCCCGGCGAATGACCGGACGCCCACCCGCCGGGCATGGCCCGGCGCTACCGGAATACGCGGGCAATTCTGCCTGAGCCGGGGACTGGGACCATGGTCTATTTGGGACCTCGGCCCCGGCTCAGGCATAATTGCCGGTGAAACTTCCTTTGCGCCGGCGTTTCCGGGCACGTCCGGACGGCGTTTTTTCCCCCTGTTCGGAACATCGATCAATGACGCAGAAAATTACGGTCATCCGCGGCGACGGCATCGGCCCGGAGATCATGGATGCCACCCTGTACGTGCTCGACCAGCTCAATGCCGGCCTGGAGTATGAAGAGGCCGACGCCGGCCTGGCGGCGCTGGAGAAGCACGGCGACCTGATGCCGGCGGTCACCCTGGACTCGATCGCGCGCAACAAGGTTGCCCTGAAGAGCCCGCTGACCACGCCGGTCGGTGGTGGCTTCACCTCGATCAATGTCAGCCTGCGCCGCCATTTCGACCTGTACGCCAACGTGCGTCCGGCCCACACCTTCCCGAACACCAAGTCGCGTTTCGACAACGTCGACCTGATCACCGTGCGTGAGAACACCGAAGGCGCCTACCTGGCTGAAGGCCAGGAAGTGTCGGCCGACGGCGAGACTGCCTTCTCCGGCACCCGCATCACCCGCAAGGGCTCGGAGCGCATCGTGCGCTACGCCTTCGAACTGGCCCGCAGCGTCGGCCGCAAGAAGGTCACCGCCGTGCACAAGGCCAACATCATCAAGTCGACCTCGGGCCTGTTCCTGAACGTTGCCCGTGAAGTGGCCGCGCAGTATCCGGACATCGAATTCCAGGAAATGATCGTCGACAACACCTGCATGCAGCTGGTGATGCGCCCGGAACAGTTCGATGTGATCGTCACCACCAACCTGTTCGGCGACATCATTTCCGATCTCTGCGCCGGCCTGGTCGGCGGCCTGGGCCTGGCCCCGGGTGCCAACATCGGCAAGGACGCGGCGATCTTCGAAGCGGTGCACGGCACCGCGCCGGACATCGCGGGCCAGGGCAAGGCCAATCCCTGCGCGCTGCTGCTGGCGGCGGCACAGATGCTGGATCATATCGGCCAGCCGCAGAATGCCGAGCGCCTGCGCAAGGCCATCGTGGCGACCATGGAAGCCAAGGACTCGCTGACCGGCGACCTGGGCGGCACCGGCACCACCATGAGCTTCGCCAAGGCCATCGCCACGCGCCTGTAAGCGGTGGCGGGACCTTGTCTGGATTTCCAGCGGGGCGCCTTCGGGCGCCCCGTTGCGTTTGGGGGCCTGCGCATGCTCTGCGCAGCTCATGTGGTGTGGCGGCACCGAAAGTGCGCACGCTGGTCGAGCACCTTGCCACGCACTACGCTGCCCAGGCCGGCGTGGCAGCGTAGCCACGGGGTCGCAGCGAGGTGATGATGGATTCGGTGTATCTGCTGGTCGCACTTGGAGCGATCGTGGCGGGATTCGTGCAGGGACTGTCCGGCTTTGCGTTCGGAATGGTCGCCATGTCGTTCTGGGCGTGGGGGCTGGAGCCACGCCTGGCGGCTACGCTGTCGGTGTTCGGCGCGCTGGTGGGTCAGCTGGTGGCCGTGTTCACCGTGCGGCGCGGATTCAATCTGCGTCTGCTGCTGCCCTTCGTCTTCGGTGGCCTGGCGGGCATTCCGCTGGGCGTGATGGTATTGCCGCAGCTGGACATGGACTGGTTCAAGGCCCTGCTGGGCGGCTTCCTGGCACTGTGGTGCCCGGTGATGCTGATGGCCCGTTCGCTGCCGCCGATCACCACGGGCGGGCGCATCGGCGACACCGTGGCGGGCATGGCCGGTGGCGTGCTCAGCGGCATCGGCGGCTTCGCAGGTCCCGTGCCCACGCTGTGGAGCACGCTGCGTGGTTTCGGCAAGGAGGAGCAGCTCTCGGTCATCCAGAACTTCAACCTGGCGATGCTGTCGGTCACCATGGCCACCTACGTCGGCAGTGGCCTGGTCACCCGGCAGATGTTGCCGTACTTCGCTGTCGTCGCCCCGGCCATGCTGCTTCCGGCGCTGCTGGGCGCGCGGGTCTACATCGGCATCAGCGAGGCGCGGTTCCGCCAGATCGTATTGAGCCTGCTGACGCTGTCGGGCATCGCACTGCTCACGTCCTCGCTGCCGGCCCTGTTGGCGCGCCCGGTTACCGGCTGAGATTCAGGCCGGCCGAAACATGCGGAAACGCTGCTCGGCACTGACGCGGAAATAGTCGGCCGGTCCACCGCCGCGCAGGATCGGGTCGGCGCCTGCAGTGTCGTAGATGCCATCGACCAGCAGTCGTGCCTCGATATGGACGGCGACCACCTCGCCGAGCACCAGCCAGCCGTTGGTGTCCTGTCCGGCGGCATCGCGCAGGCGGACGATCTGGGTGCAGCGGCATTCCATGCTGACCGGGCTTTCTGCAACACGCGGCGGCTTGACCTGCCCGGAAGCCAACGGCGTCAAGCCGGCCAGCGTGAACTCGTCGACGTCCGGCGCGACCGCCCGGCAGCTCTCGTTCATGGCTTCGGCCAGGTCGAAAGTGGCCAGGTTCCAGACGAACTCGCCCGTCGCTTCGATGTTGTGCAGCGAGTCCTTGCGGCCCTGGCTGGAGAAACCAATGATCGGCGGCGTGTAGTTGAAGGCGTTGAAGAAGCTGTAGGGCGCCAGGTTCAACGCGCCGTCGGCAGCGCAGCTGGAAATCCAGCCGATCGGGCGGGGTCCGATGATGGCGTTGAACGGGTCATGCGGTAGGCGATGGCCATCAGCGGGGCGATAGCTGTGGAAGAGGGCAGGCATGGCGGAGTCGAAAGGGGGAGGGGAACAGAAAGGGCGCCACGGAGGCGCCCTTTGTCGTTTTCAGCTTGACCGGAATCAGCGCTGCTGGATCTTTGACAGCAGGCGGAGGAACTCGACGTACAGCCAGACCAGGGTCACCATCAGGCCGAATGCGCCATACCACTCCATGTACTTGGGCGCGCGCTGGGCCACACCGCTCTCAATGAAATCGAAATCCAGCACCAGGTTCAGCGCGGCGACCACGACCACGAACAGGCTGAAGGCGATGCCCCAGCCGCTGGAGGAGTGGATCAGCGGGACTTCGATGTTGAAGAACGACAGCACGAACGACGCCAGGTAGAGCAGGGCGATGCCACCGGTGGCGGCGACCACGCCGAGCTTGAAATTCTCGGTGGCCTTGATGACGCCGGTGCGGTAGGCCACCAGCAGGGCAGCCAGCGTGCCGAAGGTCAGCAGCACGGCCTGGAATACGATGCCCGGGAACCGCAGCTCGAACACGGCGGAAATGGCGCCGAGGAACAGGCCTTCCACCAGCGCGTACAGCGGTGCGGTGACCGGCGACCATTGCTTCTTGAACACGGTTACCAGCGCCAGCACCAGGCCGCCGATCGCGCCGCCCATGGCATACAGCTTGGCGGCCGGCAGCACCTGGCCGAAGGCCACGGTCTGGTTCCAGGCGAAGGCTGCGGTCAGCACGGTCAGCAGCAACAGGATACCGGTCTTGTTGACGGTGCCGTTGAGGGTCATCGCCTGGTCGGGGCGGGTCACCACCGAGCCGTTGGCGAGGTCGAGGAAAGTCGACTCGGAAAGAGCCGGGTTGCCGCTGCGCATGCGCGTTCTCCGTGCGAATGAGGGATCAGGAAGGCCATCCGGCCGACGATGTCGAGCATAGCCGATGGCCACTGCCACTGCCGTGACCGCGCGCCCGGGACAGATCGCTGCGTTGACAGTTCGCCGCGTGCTTGGCGACAATGACCAACTCCCCGGGCCCGGCTCGAGGGGATTGCAAGACCGGGGTATAGCGCAGTCTGGTAGCGCGCCTGCTTTGGGAGCAGGATGTCGGGGGTTCGAATCCCTCTACCCCGACCAATCCCACGCCACGTCGGATTGGACGCCGTTCCGGTTCGGGCGCCCGTAGCTCAACTGGATAGAGCACCGGCCTTCTAAGCCGGCGGTTACAGGTTCGATTCCTGTCGGGCGCGCCATTGGCGAGGCACCGGGACCGCGTCGGCGGATGTGAAGAAAGGCTTGCAAAAGCGTGAGGACTCCACCAGAATATCGGACTCGCTTCGGCGGCCCGAACTTCGGTGACGGTCTCCAGGCAAGGCTTCAAAGCTCCAGCGCCAGCAGCATTGGCGATGAAGCGAATGTTTCAGTGGTGGCTGTAGCTCAGTTGGTTAGAGTACCGGATTGTGATTCCGGTGGTCGGGGGTTCGAATCCCCTCAGCCACCCCACTGATTCAACCGCATCGGCACAGCCGACACGGTGTTGCAATAAACAGAATGCACGCTATAATGTGCGTCTGAGTTTCACGGGCCGTTAGCTCAGTTGGTAGAGCAGTTGACTCTTAATCAATAGGTCCAAGGTTCGAATCCTTGAC